>CAZCEL010000393.1:0-5013 GCA_964497175.1 uncultured Bifidobacteriaceae bacterium | reverse complement strand
TTCACGAGCATCATGCAGGAGGATCGGAGCGTCATCGACCTGCTGACCGCGGACTACACCTTCATCAACGAGCGACTGGCGCGCCACTACGGGATCCCCGGCATCTACGGGGATCGGTTCCGGCGCATCAAGGTCACCGACGAGAATCGGCGCGGGCTGCTCGGCCACGGGAGCCTGTTGACGGTGACCTCCTACGCGACGCGCACATCGCCCGTTCTGCGGGGCAAGTGGATCCTCGAGAACCTCCTGGGCGCGCCGCCCCCGCCACCGCCGCCCAATGTGCCCAACCTCGAGGACACAGGCAGCGCCGAGGCGCTGTCGGTCCGGGAGCGGCTGGTCAAGCATCGGGCGAACCCGGCCTGCGCGGTCTGTCACGCCCGCATGGATCCGTACGGCTTCGGCCTCGAGAACTTCGACGCGATCGGACGGTGGCGCGTCACAGAGGATGGAAAGGCTGTCGACGCGTCGGACTCGCTGCCCGATGGCACATCGTTCAACGGTCCGAGCGAGCTGCGTGCGGCGATCCTGCGGCGCCCGGACGCGTTCATCCGGACGTTCACGCGCAAGCTCCTGACCTACGCCGTGGGGCGCGGTCTGGAGTACTATGACGAGCCCGTCGTCCGGCAGGTCGCGAACCAGGCGGCCCGCGACGGGTACCGGTTTTCGTCGATCATCGCCGGCATCGCCACGAGCGAGACGTTCAGGTTGAAGGTGAAGCAGGCGGCCGCGGGAGACGCTGTCGCGCGCGCCGACCAGGCGCGGTAGATCGAGAAGGAGCATCATGATCATCACGAAGATGGCGTTGCCCCGGCGAACGTTCCTGCGCGGCATGGGCGCGACGATTGCGCTGCCGCTGCTCGACGCGATGGTGCCGGCCTTAGCGGCCAGTTCCAAGACCCCGGCAGCCGGGGTCCGGCGCCTCGCGTTCGTGTACATCCCGAACGGCGCGATCATGGACCAGTGGACGCCAGCGGCCGAGGGCAAGGGGTTCGAGTTCACCCCCATCCTGAAGTCGCTCGAGCCCCACCGCGACCGTGTCGTCGTCGTCTCCAACCTCGACTCGCGGCCCGCGGAGGCCGCCCAGGGCGAGGGCTCGGGCGATCACGCGCGGGCGAGCGCCGTCTGGCTGACCGGTGTACACCCCAAGCGCACCGAGGGCGCCGATGTACGCGGCGGCAGGACGATCGATCAGATTGCGGCCGACGCGATCGGCCGCGACACGCAGCTGCGGTCGCTCGAGATTGCGGCCGAGGACTTCACCGCCGTCGGCGGCTGCGACATTGGCTACGCCTGCAGCTACGTGAACACGCTGTCCTGGCGGACGCCGACCACGCCGCTGCCCATGCAGACCGATCCGCGCGTGGTCTTCGAGCGGCTGTTCGGCGAAGGGCTCGGCGCCGACCAGCGGCGCCGGCAGCTCAGCCAGGATCAGAGCATCCTCGACGCCATCGTCGGCCAGGTAGGGCACCTGCGGCAGCGGCTCGGGCCGGCCGACACCTCCCGCGTCAACGAATACCTCGACAGCGTCCGCGAAGTGGAGCGGCGCGTCCAGAGGATGGAGGCGCGCGCGGGGGATCAGATCGAGTTCCCGGCCGTGCCGGTGGGCGTGCCGGAGCTCTACGATGACCACGTCAAGCTGATGTACGACCTGCTGGCGCTGGCGTTCCAGGCCGACATCACGCGGGTGAGCACGTTCATGCTCGCACGCGAGGCATCGACCCGTACCTACAACCACATCGGAGTTCCCGATCCGCATCACGCGATCTCCCATCACGGCAACGCACCGGACAAGATCGAGAAGCACGCGAAGATCAACACGTATCACGCGAGCCTCTTTGCGTATTTCCTCGATCGCCTGCGCGCGACCAAGGATGGCGACGGCACGCTGCTCGATCACTCGCTGCTCCTCTATGGCGGCTGCATCAGCAACGGCAACCTGCACACGCACGGGCCGCTGCCGACGCTGCTTGCCGGCGGCGCCGGCGGCCGGCTTGCGGGCGGGCGCCACGTGAAGTACGCGCCGCAGACGCCGATGACGAACCTCCTCTGCTCCATCCTCGACAAGGTGGACGTCGAGGCCGACCGCATCGGCGACAGCACGGGACGGCTGGCCGATCTGTAGCTCACACTGAGCACCGACGCGCGGGATCCGGCTTCAGAAGGGATTCCTCGCGCCGGATGGCCGGCGGACGCTGCACTCCACGAGCGATCGGAGAGCCAGAATGAGACACCGGATTCTCGGGTCCTCAGGCGCTCTGCTAATGGCGCGTGTCGCGCGCCTCTGTGTCGGCACGCTCGTGTGTGTCGTGTCAGTGTCGCCCCTCGTCGCGGGGCAGACGGCGGCGCCGGGGCCGGGCGCGACGTTGGCGGCCGCCTCCCGGACGTGGACGCCGCCGCGCACACCGGACGGGCAGCCGGATCTGCAGGGCGTGTGGTTGAACGCCAGCGCGACGCCGCTCGAGCGGCCCAAGGCGCTCGAAGGGCGTGCCTTTCTGACCGACGAAGAGGTGGTGGAACTGACGAGGCGAGCGGATCGGCTCTTCAAGGACGGCAACGCGGACCTTCCGGTCGGAGACAACCTGTTTCTGACCGCTCTGGCCAATCCCGACGCCTACAGGAATCCCAACGGCGCGAACCGAAGCTCCGCGTACATGGTCGAGCGGCAGTTCGACAACCGGACGTCGCTGATTGTCGATCCCCCTGACGGGAGAATTCCTGCGTTGACCCCGGAGGGGCAGCGGCGCCGGGCGGCGACGGCAGCCAGGGAAAAAGCGCCGGCCGGTCCCGAGGAGTTCAGCAACCTGACGCGATGCATGACGCCGGGCGTGCCGAGAATGGGCGGGGCCGGCAGCGATCCGCAGTACGGCCACTATCAGATCCTGCAGTCTCCCGGCTACGTGGTGCTCCTGATGGAAACGTTCCACGATGCGCGGATCATCCCGCTGGATGGACGGCCGCATCTGCCGGCAGCCGTCCGCCAGCTGAGCGGGGACCCGCGCGGGCGCTGGGACGGCAACACCCTGGTCGTCGACACCACGAACTTCTCCTCGACCAGCAACTTTCTCGGCTCGGCGGACAACCTGCATCTGGTTGAACGCTTCACTCGCGTCGCGGCCGACACGATCAACTACGAGGTCACCCTGGACGATGCCAGGACGTGGACGAAGCCCTGGACCGCCGTCATTCGTCTCAAGCGGATTCCGGCCAAGATCTTCGAGTACGCCTGCCACGAGGGCAACCAGATCTCCATGTCGAGCATTCTCGCGAATGTTCGCAGGGCCGAACGGTGAACGTGACGGCATCTGGCAATCGGGCATTTGACAGGTGCTCCTGACTGTCGTAGGGTGTTTTTCAGACTGCAACTCGCTATTGCTGAGAGGACGCTATGAGTCATCGATTCCTCGTCTCCGTGACGGCCGCAGCCGTTCTGGCCGGGCTGGTTCTGCCGGGTGCTGCTCAGACGAAACCTGGAACTGCTCAGACGAAGGAGAAGCCGCCGCGCACCGCGTGGGGCAAGCCCGATCTGAACGGCGTCTGGGATTTCCGCACGATCACGCCCCTGGAGAGACCGGGTGGGGCGGTCAACAAGGAGTTCCTGAGCGAGGAGGAGGCCGCCGAGCTCGAGCAGAAGGTGATCGAGCGTAACAAGTATCTGGACGAGCGGCCCGTTCAGAAGGTGACGGCCGGCGGCAACGTGGACAGGCAGGAGGATGGGTCGCCTGGCTTCTACAACAACTTCTGGCTGGACGCGGGCACCAAGACCGTTGGCTCCCGGCGCACCTCCCTGATCGTGGATCCGCCGGACGGCAAGTTGCCGGCCATGACCGCGAGCGGACAACAGCGAGGCGAGGCAAGACGGGCATATCTCAAGGAGCATCCTGCTGATTCCTACCTGGACCGCAGCTCGTCCGATCGGTGCATCGTCGGCTTCAACGCGGGCCCGCCCATCACACCGGGCGGCTACAACCAGAACATGCAGGTGTTCCAGACGCCGGATCACGTCGTGCTGCACACCGAGATGGTCCACACGGTCCGCGTCGTGCACCTCGACGGGCGCCCGCGACTCCCAGAAGCAGTCCGTCAGTGGTCGGGCGACTCGCGCGGCCGGTGGGAAGGCGATACGCTGGTGATCGAAACTTCCAACTTCAAGGATGAGCGCCAGTGGAGAGGATCGAGCGGGAACATGAAGCTGATCGAGCGCCTGACGCGCATTGACGCGGACACGCTCGAGTACAAATACACGGTGATCGATCCCGAGACCTGGACGAGCCCCTGGACGGCGGCGATTCCGATGCAGCGGAACAGCCTTCCGCTGTACGAGTACGCGTGCCACGAGGGCAACTACAGCATGCCAAACATCCTCTCCGGCCACCGCGCGGACGAGAGGGCGGCGGCCGCCAAGAAGTAGCCCACCTCCTCCCGCGTTCCGCCCGCCGCTCGGGCGACGAGCAGTAATTGGCGGGGACGCCTGGCGACCGAGGTGATGCGCCGTCTCGGGCCCCGCGGTCAGCGAGTGTCATTGCGCTTGGCGTCTTGCTGTCGCGGCAGCTTCGCAGTCCAACTGTTTCCTGGGCCCTGCTCCCAGGGCAGCAGCTGCCCATCGTCGAGCAATTCGAAGCGTCGCTCGCGGCGCGGATTCTGCGCGAGCTCTCGGATGGCCTGACGCCAGATCTCGACGCGCTCTCCTGGCCAAGCTTGGGCTACGTACTCAATTGCATAAATACGGTGACGTCTTATTGTGGCGGCAGGCCCATACGTCATCGAACTCACCGCCGACGAGCGGGCAGCGTTGGAAGCGAGAGCCCGCAAATATACGTCACCGTATCGAGACGTTATCCGTGCGAAGATCGTCTTGCTGGCAGCCGAGGGACTCGCCAACGATCTCATCGCCGCCCGCCTCGATACGCCGCGCCAGATCGTTAGCAAATGGCGCCACCGCTTCTTTGAAGAACGCGTGGCCGGCCTTGAGGAAGAGCCTCGAGGCGGGCGCACAGCCCGCTTTTCCCCCCAGCG
>CAZCEL010000392.1:0-5018 GCA_964497175.1 uncultured Bifidobacteriaceae bacterium | reverse complement strand
ACGTGGATCTCCCGCAGGGGCAGTTCGTCGCCAACATCGGGCGCGCGCGCCTGTCGTACTCGTTCACGACGCGGATGTTCGCTCAGGCGCTCGTGCAGTACAACGACCGGACGGACGCGTGGTCGGCGAATCTGCGATTCGGCCTCCTGTCGGCCGCCAACACGGGGCTGTTCGTCGTGTACAACGACTCGCGGGGTCTCGACGGCAGCGTCCCGCGTGGTGCCGGACGCAGCCTGGCCATCAAGTACAGCTACCTCATGGATCTGCTCCGGTAATTCGTCAGGACGACCACAGGACCAAGGCCGCACCAGCCGATAACTTCAGAGACAGTTGCTGGTGTGCATGGACGGGGGAGCTGTACTTGCTGAGCCTTCTGAAGGCGTCCTGCTGTCCGGCGCGCCATGGCGGGTGTCCTCGGGCAACGCCGTGAAGCCACGGCTCCAGGCGCGTGCGGGAGCGTGTTCCAGTTCGGGACGTCCCGTATGGTGATTGTGGAACGCGAGGGAGTGCCCATATGACTTCATTTCGATCCTGGACGACCATCATCGTGTTGGCGATCGGGGCAGCGGTGCCCCTCGAGGGACAGGCGCAAGAGCCGCCTGCTGTCGGACGAATCAAGGTGGCGTCGGGGGCCGCGTTCATCGTGCGGCAGAACCTGTCCATTCCCGCGACGGCAGGACAGGTGGTCTTCAGGGCCGATGGGCTGAGGACCGGCGCCAACGGCCGCCTCGGCATCACCCTCAAGGACGATACCCGTGTCTCGCTCGGTCCCGACAGCGAGGCCCGCATCGACCAGTTCGTCTACGCGCCGAGCGAGGGCCGCCTGAGCTTCGTGTTCAGCCTTGCGCGCGGCGTGGCGGCCTACGTCTCGGGACAGATTGCCAAACTGGCTCCCGACGCGGTGCGCCTCGAGACGCCGGCGGCGATCGTCGGCGTGCGTGGGACGAGCGTGGCCCTCCACTACGCACCACAATGATCCGGGCGCCGCGGCACGCGGTATGTCTGGTGCTGCTTGCGACGACGCTCGCGCCGGCCTGCGCGCTCAGGCGCAACGGCGGCTCGCGCCAGACGCGACCGCCCCGCGCGACGGTCGTGCTCCTTCCCGACGCGGACGATGGCTCGGTCGGCCGTGCCAGGGTGTCGAACCAAGCGGGCGCAGTGGACTTGAAGGCCGCGCGTGACGCCACCGAGGTGGCCAGGGCCGAGGCACCGCGCCCGGTCACGACGCTCAGCGATGCCGACGTGCAGCGGATCTTTGGCGAGGCGCTCTCGGCGCTGCCCGCGCCGCCGCGGCGCTTTACCCTGCATTTCCGGTTCGACTCGGACGACCTGACAGAGGACGCCAAAGCGCTCGTGCCATCGATCCTGCGTTCGGTCACGTCGCGACCGGTTCCAGACGTAGTGGTCGTCGGGCATACCGACACGGCAGGCACGCGTGCATCGAACTTCGCGCTCGGACTCAAGCGCGCGACCGTCGTCCGCGATCTGCTCGTCGAAGCCGGGCTCGACGCGTCGGCCATCGAGGTGATCTCGCACGGGGAAACGGACCTTCTGTTGCCGACCGCGGACAACACGCCGGAGGCCGGGAATCGCCGCGTCGAGATCGCAGTAAGGTGACCGTCGAACTTGCCAGGTCCTAAGAGCGCCCGCGCGACCAGTCACCTGATATTCCTGAGCGGCCTCGTTCCGGTGCTCCTGGTGGCTGCCATCACGCTCTACCGGCCCGCGTTGGTCGCGAGCCTCGACGCCGCGGTCTACGACGGGCTGATGCGCGCCATCCCGGCCAGGCCTCCGGATGGTCGAGTGGTGATCATCGACGTGGACGAACGGAGTCTCGTGGAAGTCGGTCAGTGGCCCTGGCGCCGCGATCTCGTGGGCCGGCTGATCACCCGCCTGCGCGAGATGGGCGCGTCGATGATTGCTGTCGACATCATCTTTGCCGAACCGGACAGGTACGAGCGTCTCAGCAGCGACTCCGCCGATGCGGGATGGAGCGGCGCACCGAGCCCGTCGGACGCAGCCCTGGCCGAGGTCCTTCGCGCCGGCGGCGTCGTCCTTGGTTACGCGATGACCTTCGACGGCCCGTCAGCAGCGCCGAGCGCGTGCGTCTTGCACCCGATCGGCGTCGCCACGCTCGAGCCGCCGGAAGACAGCGGGCATGCTCCGTTGTTCCGCTCGACAGGCGCGGTGTGCAACCTGCCCGGGCTGGCGCGAGCGGCCGGTGCCTCCGGCTTTCTCAACGCTGGCCCCGACTCCGATGGCATCCTCAGGCGCGTGCCCCTGCTGATCGAGCTCGACGATCGCGTGTATCCGAGCCTCGCGCTTGCCGTCGTGGCGGCGGCGACCGGCGTCCGCGACGCGACGCTTCGTGTCGAAAACGTCAACGCCGCCTCGCTGACCGTCGGTACCAGGCTTGTGCCGCTCGACGGACAAGGCAACGCGTTGCTGCGCTACCGGGGCGAAAAGCGTACGTTCCCCTTCGTGTCGGCGGTCGACGTGCTGTCTGGTCAGGTCTCCGTCGGCAGGGTTCGGGACAAGATCGCATTCATCGGCACCACCGCGCTGGGCACGCGCGAGGTGGTGGCCACGCCGCTCGACACGCTGTTTGCCGGCGTCGAAGTGCAGGCCACGGTGGCGGACAACCTGCTCCAGGGGGATTTCCTCCGGCGGCCCGTGCTTGGCCCCGCCATCGAGGGACAGATCGCGCTGCTGCTGGGCGTCACGGTGTCGCTCCTCGCCGTGAGAGCGGGGCTCGGCTGGGCCGCGCTCGCGCGCGCCGCGGCGCTCGCGGTGCTGTGGGGAGGGGCCCTGTCTCTGCTGTCGTCGCGCGGCATGTTCGTGTCGCCGCTCTCTCACACCGTCGGCCTCGTGCTGTCGCTCGCCGTGATGACGCGCGCGAAGGTGACGGTCGAGCGAGGGCGGGCCGAGCGTGCCGGCCGTGAGACCAGAGTGGCCCAACGGCTGATGGTGCAGTCGCTGCTCTCGCTGACCGAGGTGAGGGACGCCGAGACCGGCCGCCATTCGCGCCGAACCCAGCAGTACGCGAAGCTGCTCGCCGAGCAGCTCTCCCTGCATCCGCGGTTCCGCGACTTTCTGACGCGCGAGCGCATCGAGCTGCTGGCGAGCCTGGCGCCGCTGCACGACATCGGGAAGGTCGGCGTGCCCGATCGCGTGCTCAACAAGCCGAGTGCGCTGACCGACGACGAGCTGGTCGAAATGCGACGGCACCCGGAATACGGCCGCGAGGCCATCCGCAAGGCGGAGCAGCGCGCGGGGGTCCGCGACGATCGAACGCTCGAGATGGCCAAGGCGATCGTGTACACGCATCACGAGCGGTGGGACGGCAAGGGCTATCCCGAGGGCCTGAAAGGCGAGGCCATCCCGGTGGCAGGGCGGGTGATGGCCATCGTCGACGTGTACGACGCCGCGGTGACCCGGACCGTCTATCGCCCGTCGCTGCCCCACGACCAGGCGGTGCAGTTCATCGCCGGCGGCAGCGGCACGCACTTCGACCCGGCCGTCGTCGACGCGTTTCTCGAGGTCGCTCCGGCCTTCAAGACCGTATCGGCCGAGGCCGATTGCTGAATTCCGCGCTGGCCACAGAACAGAAGAGGGGCGGGAGAGGAGAGTTCTCACTCTCCTCCGACGCCGTGTTGCTGCTGGTCCCATAGCGCGCGACCATGAGACGAAAATCGTTGCCGCCGTTGTACGTATACCCTCCTGCCACGATCTTGCCGTCGCTCTGAATGGCTACTGACTGTGCAACGCTGTAGATGGAGTCAGGATTACCGGTGGTGACGCTGCCGTCGCCGTCAAAGGAGGTGTCGAGACTGCCGTCGTGGCTGTAGCGAACTACCGTGAATGCATAAGTTCCCGTGAGAGTCTCGCGGCGCGCCGCGGAGATCCGGACATGGCTCTCACAGTCGTCCAGCGAGACGTCTGCCGCCTCCTAGTCTAGCGGCCGAACGACGCGCCCGCGGCGAGAGCGACGTCGCCGGGGGCGTGGCCCTCGGCGTGGCGCTCGCCCACCGGCGGCTGTCGCGCGTTCTGGATTTGTTTCGCGACACCACCGAGGCGGCCCTCCGACAGGTCCGGGCAGAGTCGCGGGTCGTTTTTCATGCAGGCTCGATCGGCGGTGCGCACCCCATCCTCAAAAACGTCGGCCCCCGAGGGTGAATTCCTGCGGAATCTCCGTCCAACGCTCACGCCCGCGATAGTACAAGGGTTTCCGGCCGCCGTTGGCCTCCCTGAACCGCTTGTACCGTACGCGAAGCCGCCGAATCCTCGCCCTGGAGGTCTTGATGCGCCGGTGCCGGTGCTCGAGGAGCGTCCGCTCCACCTTCCAGAGGTTCGTCGGCGCGAGCCGCCAGTCGTAGGTGCCCAGAGTCCGAAGGTCGACCACCGCCCAGCCAGTCAGATGGCCGCTGTGGTCGACGTACGGATCGACGTAGCTCAATGCCAGCGCCCTCGGCGAGGCGAACACCGGGCGGCGTCCGTGGAGTCCCGGGTCGCGCGATCGTGCGACCGAGCCCCATCGCCCGCCGCGACGGTAGACGAAGATCACGTGATCGAGCTCGTCGAAGGATTCCAGGCTCAGCACGAGCGGCGGATACCCGTGCTGCTCCAGGACCACGGCCGCAAAGAGCGCGGCTTCGAGGCAATGCGCCGAGCCGTGATGGACGACGCCGCGGAAGCTGCGCAGGGTGGCGCGGCCCGGCGGCGGCTCGATGTTGTAGGGCAATCGGTTGAGGTACCGCTGCACCTGCAGCGGTGTCCGCAGGCGGGCGATGAGCCGCCGCTCCCGGGAGGTGAAGGCCGATCGCGGGGGCGGATCAACCAGTATGACGGGAGAGGGCACCGCTGTCGCGTATCCGCGTCTCAGTCGACGCCCACGAGGACCTCGACATCGGCCAGGACCGCGGACGGCGTCCACTCGTTGCCGATGTAGGTCTTCACGAGGCTGCCCTGCCGGTCGACGATCGCCGGACGGTCGAGCAGCCCCAGCGTCGTGTAGTAGC
>CAZCEL010000391.1:0-5023 GCA_964497175.1 uncultured Bifidobacteriaceae bacterium | reverse complement strand
GGCATAGCGGTCCTGAATGATCGTGGGCAGCATGCGCCTGCGCACTTCGCTGAAGGCGGTGCGGACGCGTGGCGACACCTCGCCGTCGGCAGGCTGGAAGCCTGGGGCCGCAAGCACGACCGCCGCAATCGCCTGCTCGGCGTCGCTCGAACGGCCAAGGGCGAGCAGGCAGAAGGCGCGATACTGCTCGACCGTGCGGGCGTCCTCCGAGTGGAGCTTGCCAGCGCGAAGCGTGTCGAGCATCGACAGCGCGTCTTCGTACGCGGCCGCCGCATAGAGATCGCGCGCCGACGACAGCGACGCATCCGCGCCAACGGCAGCCGAGCGGCCAAGGGTCACGAGCAGGGCCGCTGTCCAGGCCGCCTGGCGCCACTGCGTCATCGCTGCCTCATGTCGACGCTCAGCCGGGCCGGGCCCCTGAGCGTCACGAGCGCCGTGTGTCGCTGCTCGCCGAGCTCCGGATGACGGAACGTCACCTCGTGCTGACCGACGGCCAGTGCCACGTTGCCCACCGGCGTCTCGCCGACCTTGTCGCCGTCAATCCACACCTCGGCCCACGGCACGGCGTTCACCGCGAGCGTGCCGTTCGGCACCTCGAGGCTCACCGACACGACCCTTCCAGCGGCTACCTGCAGGCTTCGCGATTCTTTGTAACCGATCGCGTCGTTGACGAAGTCGATTTGATGCCTGCCCGCCGCGACCATGATCCGGTCGCTTTGACTCGACCCGAGCAGCCGGTCGCGCTCGAAGAGCTGGACGACAACGGGCGAGGACACCGCAACCCATCCGGATACCGGCGCTCCCTCGGCCACGCTCATGGGCACTACCAGCGCAGCCGTGGCGCCGGCTTCGACGGTGACCGTCTGCCGGACCGCGCCCAGCTCGCTCTCGAGCACCACGGCGTGCTCACCCGGCGAGAGATCGGTGACAAACATCGGCGAGCTGCCCCGTAGCCGCCCGTCCACGGTGACGCGGGCCCCCGGCGGCTCGGTCCGGATCTGGAGCTGTCCCACCGCCACGACGGCCTTGGGGAGCTCGACGTACTGGGACACTTCAGCGCCTGCTGTGATGGTGACCGCCAGGGATCGGGGCTCGCCGTCTCCGCGGAATTCCACCGAGTGCGTCCCCGCCGGAAGCGTCAGGCTCAGGGGCGTCACCCCGCGAAGCTGGCCGTCCACATAGGCCTGCGCGCCTGCGGGATTGGTGGCAACAACGAGCGTGCCGGTCATGGTGTCAGCTCTGGCGCTCAAGAGCCGGGCCGCCAGCGCTCCGGCGCCGGTCACTGCAACGAGCACAGCCGCGGCCGCAGCCACCCACACCCAACGCTTCGGCGCGAGCGACGCAGACCCGGAGAAGTCGATCTCCACCTCGCGCTCGATCTCGTGCAACGCAGGCGGCGGAATGTCCGCCCTCTTCGGCGGCTCGTGGTTCTCGGCTGGAGCCTGTGCCGGGGCTGCCTGAAGCGGTTTGGGTTCGGAAACGGCAGGCGCAGGTTTGACCGCAGACCCGACAGCGGGCTTCGGGTTCGAGACCGCGAGCACCGGCTGCGGCTGGAGGGGCTGGGCCTGCGACGCGTGAGAACGGTCGGACGCGTGATACCGGGCCAGAAAGGCCTCGAGACTGGCCGGGGACGCGACGAACTGGCTGTCGCCCAGCACGCTGTCGAGCTCGCGTCGCGCCTCGACCGCCGACTTGAACGCGTGGCGTGCATCCAGTTGAAGCGCTCGACCGAGCCAGCCGCGAAGGCCCGGCGGCAACGGCTCGAATCCACCGCGCGCCGAAACGGCCCACGTCGACGCGACGACGTCGCCGATGCGGGATGGATACTCGTCGTCGCGGAGGGGCCGACCGAGGATCAGCGAGAGAGCCACGAGGCCGAGCTGTCCGACGTCTGCCCGTTGATCGAGCCGCAGCGAGGTCGCTCCCCGAGGCACGGCCACGCGCAGCTCCCTCCAGTATTTCTCCGGCGTGAACCGCAGCTGCTCGAGCGCCGCGCCGAGCACGTATTCCACGATGACGAGGTGTCCGTTCGGCGTGATGACCAGACGTTCAGGACTGATCGAGCCGTGCCCGACCTCACCGGCGGTCTCGTGCAACAGGGCCACGGCGGGCACCAGCTGACGAATCAGATAGAGCGCAGCGTTGATGTCGAACGGAAGGTGCCGAATCTCGGTGTTGACCAGTAGTTCCGACAGACGGATGCCGGGTGTGACTTCCGAGCTGAGCGTCAGCGTTTGTGCGTGATCGCTGGCGCGCTCGACGCCAAGCACGCGCCCGTAGTAGGCATGCCGGAAGCTCGCGAGCCGGCCCACGCGCTCGCGGAGCGCGAACTCGAACGAGGGTACAGCCGCGAGCTCGCCGCGCAGCGCGAGCAGCTCAATCTGGCTGCCAGCCGGATCGATGGCGCGCTGGCGCTCGCCCAGGCCGTCGCGAAAGATTACGGCGTCTGGCTGGGACACACTGACCGCAGTTCGCTCCATGGGCCTCACCTGGGCGGTAATGGCCTCGCGAGATGCGCGAAACGTGCCGGCCCCTCTGGTCCCCCGCTAACCAGTGTTGTGCCAAAGAGTTGTCGGAGCCAGCAAGGGCGGAAGCTGATACAACTGTGCGAGCGCGGGGCCGACAGGACCGTCAGCCGGCTACCGAATCTGTAAGAGGTGGACCTGGATCGGACGTATTACGGCTCGGGTGAGACCGAGGTGCGACCGCACTCGTCACAACGCAGGTAGACGACCGGCAGGGATTCGGAACGGCCGATCACCCGGGCAGTCGGCACCCCGCAACGGGGGCAGACGATACCGGAAGGACGTTTCGCCATGGGTACTCCTCACGCCAAAGCCGACGCCATGGGCAACCCGCTGAACCATGGCAACAGACACTAGGTTGGACGTCGAAACGCGCGGAAAAGATTCCTGGGGCCGCCCTCGCCTGCCCTTTACGCCAACGTGGAGTCGGAGTCTGTCACGCTGTAGCCGGCGCTGAGGACCATTGTGAGCAGGATGAACGCCGCCGCGGACAGATACGGCGTCGACTCGCCAAAGCGTTGTAACGATGCACTCCCCCATACCGGACCGAGCGTCCGGCCCAGGCTCTCCAGTGCGCTCGCCGCGCCCTGCACGCGGCCCTGTTCGTCCCCGTGCGCCGATCGGCTGACGAGGCTCGAGATTGTCGGATGGCCGAGGCCGATCCCCAAGGCCAGCGGCACCAGCGTCAGCGCGAAGACTGTCACCGAGGGGGCGAGAGTCGCCGCCACGAGCCCCACAGCCGCACAGGCCAGCCCGATCATGAAGGTCGGTTTGTCGCCCAGTCGATCGACCACAGGCCGGATGCACGCACCCTGAACGACCGCCCCGAGCAGACCGAAGACCGCAAAGAAGTACCCGGTCTGCGGCGCGTCGAAGCCGAACCGGCGCGCCGCGAACAACGCAAACGTGGTCTGAAAGACGGCAAACGCCAGCCAGTAGACGAAATCGATGGCCAGGACTCGCCGCACACCGGGGCGCCGTATCATCTGGCCGACGCCTCGCAGCGGAAGCCGGCCGGCCCGTTCCCGGCGGACAGTCTCTGGAAGCCAGAGAAACGCCAGAGCCGCGGCGACGAGCGACATCCCCGCGGCTGCCCAGATAGGCGCGGTGTAATCGATCCTCGCGAGCACGGCGCTCAGGGCTGGGCCGCAGATGAAGCCCAGGCCGAACGCCGCGCCAATGAGCCCGTACGCCCGCGCACGATCCTCGGGTCGAGTTACGTCCGCCACATAGGCTCTTGCGGTCGAGATATTTCCGCCTGAGAGCCCGTCCACCACCCGCGCGAGGAACAGCATCGCAATGCTCTGCGCAAGCGCCAGCATCACGAAGCTGAGGACCGTGCCCGCCAGACTGAAGAGCAGCACCGGCCGGCGGCCGTATCGGTCGGAGAGTGCGCCCAGGGCCGGGGCGGCCACAAGCTGACACAGGGAGAAGGAGGCAAACAGCAGCCCGATCTCGACGGGCGAGGCGCCGAAGCCCTCTGCATAGAAAGGCAGCAGCGGGATGATGATCCCGAAACCAACCAGGTTGACGAAGATCGTGAGGAAGATGACGACGAGTGGACGGCTCACTCTTTCCCCGCTCTCGGTCCCTTGAAGTCCCTGACCGGACGGTGACTGAGATTCGCGAGACGCAGTCCGGTCTCGTACACGAGCTGCCCGATGCGCGCCATCTTGGCGAACTCGATCTTCGAGACTTCGTCAGTGTTCGAGTGGTAGTCCGCGTGCAGGCCGGTGGTGAAGAAGATGACGGGGATCCCCTTGGCGGCGTAGCTGTAGTGGTCGCTGCGGTAGTAGATCTGTTCCGGATCGGCCGCGTCGTTCATCTCGTAGTCGAGCGTCATGGGCTGGGGCAGCGACCGGTTCGCGGCCTGGCTGACACGGTGAAGCTCGGTGCTGATCCGGTCCGACCCGACCAGGTAGACCGTATTGGCCTCGCTGGCCAGGTCGTTGCGGTTCCGGCCGACCATGTCGAGATTCAGGTGTCCGACGATGTTATCGAGCGGAACCGTTGGACGATCCGTGTAGTAGCGGGACCCGTAGAGCCCGCGCTCCTCGCCCGCGTGCCAGACAAAAAGCAGGGAGCGTTTCGGGCGGGGCCCCTCCGCGAAGGCACGCGCCAGGGCGAGCAGCACAACCGTCCCCGACCCATCATCGTCGGCGCCGTTCCAGATCCGGTCGTCAGGCGCGGTGGGCGTCACGAAGCCCGGATTGGCCGGGCGCGGTCCATCGCCGCCGGACGGCTCGAGGGCTCCAACGTGGTCGTAGTGTGCCCCGAACGCGACGTACGTCGACTTGAGCTTGGGGTCGCGGCCCTCGACGATGGCAACGACGTTCTCCGTCAGGTCGGTTCGAACCACCGTGTAGTCCGCGTCGACGTTGAACGTGATGCGGACGTCCTTGAGCGTGAACGCCGGCAGCGGCTCCTGGCGTTGGGCCCGCCGGCGCAGCTCGTCGTACCGTGAGGGCGCTCCGCCAAGGAGAAACTCGAAGACTGTC
>CAZCEL010000390.1:3717-5032 GCA_964497175.1 uncultured Bifidobacteriaceae bacterium | reverse complement strand
TTCGAGGGCGATTGTCTTGGGCGCCAGCTCACCGAGCACGATGTGCATGGCCGTGATGATGGCAAACGCCACGGCCACGGCGAGCGTGTGCGCGGTGGTCGCCTCGATAGGCGGGGGCAGAAAGGCGAAGGCGGGCTGCAGCATCGCCGCGACCCAGGGTTCGCCGGCCCATCCAAGCCCGATGCTCGCCATCGTGATGCCCAGCTGCGTCGCGGCGATGTAGCTGTCGGGGTCGGTGACGGCGCGCCGCACCGCGCGGGCCCCCCGGTTCCCCTCGGCAATCAGCTGATCGATCCGCGTCTTGCGGACGGTCACGATCGAGAATTCAGCGGCGACGAAGAATCCGTTCGCGAACACCAGCGCCAGCACGCCCGCGAGCCGCCAGAGAAGTCCCGGGAGCGTCTCATCCATTGATCTCTCCGCGCTGTGATTCCCGACCGCCTTCAGGCCTTGCGGTTCGAGAAGAAGTGCGCATCCACGAAGTGGTCGATCACGACCTGGCCGTCCGGACTAATCGTCCCGAACTGGAGACCCATGCCGACGCGGCGATCGCTCCAGGCGATGCGGCCCTCGGCGTCGACGTCGCGCCTGGATCCCGGCAGACGGAACCGGACCTTGATGAGCGATCCGATCTCGAGCGGACTCGTCGTGCGAATCGCGAGGCCGCCGCGGCTGAGGTTGAGCGTCAGCGCCGCGGCAATCGCATTGCCCACGCGGTACTGCACGGGAATGCCGATGACCACGCGGGGGCTGGCGCGCCGGTTGAAATTCTCCGGAAACAAGTGAGGGGCGAGCGACGGCAGGATGTTCTGGACGGCGCTGTACTCGTTGACGTATCCCGCCACCTGCAGCGCCGCGAGCGCGCGCACCTCGTCGGCGCTCCCGATCGTGCCGCTGAAGATCAGCACCGGAAGCGAGCGGTCCACGAGGCCGCGGATGGTCCGCACCAGGCCGACGCCTTCGGCATCGGGGAGGCGCAGGTCGAGCACGATCAGATCGATCCGAGGGTCCGCCTTGATCCGGCTGATGAGCTCCGCGCCGGTCCGCACCGTGATGATGGTGTGTCCGGCCTGTTCGAGCGCCTCGCGAAACCGGTCGCGCACGAACGCCGTGTCGTCGGCGACGAGGATGGTCTTCGACGTGGTGGTGATGGCCGTCACAGAACGTGTACCAACGATCCGGCGCGCATTGCAGAGCTCGGCGCCGAGTCGCTATAATTCGAGCGCCGATCGTTCGGAACGCTCGGAATTCTGGCATGTAGGCGACGCGATTGCCAGAGCGAACCGCAAGCACCGACCGCCCCTGAGGAGCGTAT
>CAZCEL010000390.1:0-3707 GCA_964497175.1 uncultured Bifidobacteriaceae bacterium | reverse complement strand
GTGTGACGCCGAGATCGAGATCGACGAGTTCGATGTAGACAAGGGCGATCAGCTGAGCTGCCCGGAGTGCGGATCCAATCTCGAGGTCACGGGCCTGTCGCCCATCGAGCTCGACATCGCACCCGAGGACGAAGACGACGAGGACGAGGACCTGGAAGAGGACGACGATCTCGACCAGGAAGAGGACACCGAGAACGAGGACGACGGAGACTGGGAGGAATGATCGCGAAGGAGCTGGCCCTGCGGGACACGCTCTCCTCGCTTGGCTCGGTCATCGTCGCCTACAGCGGCGGAGTCGACAGTGCGTACCTGGCGTGCGTCGCGCACGAGACGCTGGGCGCCCGCGCGCGCGCGGTCACCGCCCAGAGCCCCAGCTACCCCGCGCGTCACCGCCGCCTCGCCGAGCAGATCGCTCGGCAGTTCGGCCTGCGCCACGAGTTCATCCGCACCAGCGAAATGGACCGGCCGGAGTATCGCGCCAATCCGATCGACCGCTGCTACTACTGCAAGCACGAGCTCTACACGCACCTCTCGCGGCTGGCCGCCGGGCGCGAGGCCGTCGTGATCGACGGGAACAACGCAGATGATCGCGGCGACCATCGGCCCGGACGCCGGGCAGCCCGAGAATTCGGCGTCCGCAGCCCGCTCGACGAAGTCGATCTCGGCAAGATCGAGATCCGTGAGCTGTCGAGGCGCAGGGGGCTGCCGACCTGGGACGAGCCCGCGTCCGCGTGCCTGTCGTCGCGCATCCCGTACCACTCGGACGTGACGAACGAAAAGCTGCGCATGATCGAAGACGCCGAGGAGGTTCTTCGATCGCTCGGCTTCCGGATCTGCCGAGTGCGGCATCACGACGAGCTGGCGCGCATCGAGATCGGAAAAGACGAGCTCCCCCGCGCGATGCAGCAGGAAACCAGCGAGGCCATCGTCAGCGGCCTCAAAGCACTTGGCTACCGCCACGTGACCATCGATCCGCAGGGGTATCGAACCGGCAGCCTCAACGAGGGCCTGGTGCTGCGGCCCGCGTGATGCCCCGGTTCGCGGCGCCGCTTCTGGCGGCGCTGTTCCTGGCCCTGCACCTTCCGTTTCTGCCCCGCTCGCTGGAGGACGTCGACTCCATCAACTTCGCCCTGGGCATCCGCGACTTCGACGTCGCGCGCCACCAGCCCCATCCACCCGGCTACCCACTCTTCATTCTCGCGGCCAAAGCGCTGAATCTGCTCCTCGGGTCCGAGGTCGCCGCGCTCAGCCTCCTCAGCGTGGCCGCCGGAGCCGGGGCCGCCTTCGCGCTCCTGGCCCTGTTCGCAGCGCTCGACCGCGAGAGCAACCCGGCATGGTTTACCTGGCTGGCAAGCTTGGCGGTGCTGGTGTCCCCGCTCTTCTGGCTGACCGCCGCCCGCCCGCTGAGCGATGTGGCCGGGCTCTCCGCCTCGCTGGGCGTCCAGGCCCTGTGCGTGACGGCGCGCACGCGCCGCCGCCTGATGGTCGCCGCCCTGCTGGGAGGCCTCGCGATGGGCGTTCGCTCACAGGTCGCCTGGCTCACGCTCCCCGTCCTGTTTCTGGCCGCCGTGCGGCTTGACCGCGCACACCGCGGGCGCGTTCTGGCGGTCGCTGTCATCGCCTATGGCACCGGCGTTCTGCTGTGGCTGGCGCCAGTCGCGGCCCTGTCAGGCGGCCTGCGTCCGTACTGGGATGCCCTTTTCAATCAGGGCGGCGAGCATGTGTCGGGTGTCGTGATGCTGGCGACGACCCCCTCGCTGCGCCAGCTCTTCACGATCCTCCAGTCGACGTTTCTGGCGCCCTGGGGGCCCTGGCAGGGCGGCGTAGTCGTGCTGACATTCGCTGCGGCTGGTGCGCTCGGAGTAGCGGTCCGTGAACCGCGAGTGCTGGTGACTCTGTTCTTCGCGTTCGGCTTCTACCTGATGTTCCATCTCTTGTTTCAAGAGGACCTGACGACCCGGTATGCCCTCCCGCTCGTGGTGCCCGTCGCATACCTGGCGATCCGGGGCGCACGACTGCTGCCCCGCACTGCTGCGGCTGTTCTCGTAATCGGCCTCGTCGCCTTCAGCGCCGTGGTGGACGACCGGGCGGCGTCAGGCTACAGCCGTATGCCGGCGCCTGTCTTTCGAATGCTTACAGACATGACGGATCCTTCCTCCGGGCGGGACCCCTCGGACGCCGTGCTGGCGCTGCATCGGAGGGGAGATTTCGACCTGCGACGCCCTCTGGCCTGGCTTGGCGAGCGGGCGCCGAGAACGCTCGAGCGTCTTCCCGCTCCCGCGAAACACGAGTGGCTCGAGGTGGTGCAGTACTGGAACGGCGGTGGGCGCGCCCCCGTCTGGTTCGTCGCCGATCCCCTGCGGAGCGATCTCGCGCTCATCGGGCACGGCGCGCGGCCCGTGAGATATCGGTGGGGATTCGAGCCGCTGGTGCTGATGGGCGGCGTGCGCCCGACCGAGCTCGACTGGCACATCATCGAAGAACCCGACTGGTATCTCGGAGAGGGCTGGGCGCTGACTCCGGAGACAGCCGGACTCGCAAAGGAAGACGGCCGCGGGCCAGGCCTGGCGCCGATCGCAGGCTGGATTCGCCGCTGGCCGCAGACGACGGTGCTGATGATCGGCGGCCGCAATCTGGCCCTGGAAGGAGGACAGAGCGCGCGTCTCCGGCTGATGCTCGACGTCGCCGATCCCCTGCGGAGCGATCTCGCGCTCATCGGGCACGGCGCGCGGCCCGTGAGATATCGGTGGGGATTCGAGCCGCTGGTGCTGATGGGCGGCGTGCGCCCGACCGAGCTCGACTGGCACATCATCGAAGAACCCGACTGGTATCTCGGAGAGGGCTGGGCGCTGACTCCGGAGACAGCCGGACTCGCAAAGGAAGACGGCCGCGGGCCAGGCCTGGCGCCGATCGCAGGCTGGATTCGCCGCTGGCCGCAGACGACGGTGCTGATGATCGGCGGCCGCAATCTGGCCCTGGAAGGAGGACAGAGCGCGCGTCTCCGGCTGATGCTCGACGATCGCTTGCTCGACGAGTGGGAGGTCAGTCCCGGCTTCTTCCTGCGATTTCTGACCGTGCCGGCCGCCCCGGGTCCAGGCGACTACGCGGCAGTCACCGTTGGGTCCGACAGCCGCGATGTGGCCATCGAGCAGTTCGATGCCCAGCCGACCGGCCGCGTCATGTCAGGCTTCGGCGAGGGCTGGCACGAACTCGAATACAACCCGTCGACCGGCGCGCTCTGGCGGTGGACGAGCGATCGAGCGGTGCTGCGCGTCCGTGCCAGCGGGCGCGCCGTGGCGGTGACCCTGCGAGGGGAGATTGAGGAAGCCTCCGAGGCCACGGTCACCCTCCGTGCCGGGACCACCGTGATCGATCGATTCGACGTCGGCCCGTCGTTCGGGCGGACGGTCCTTGTGCCGTCCGCCCGGCTTCAGGATGTCGAAAGCCTCATCACCATCGAGACCAGCGCGTCGTTCGTCCCGGCTGAGCGACGCTGGAGCTGGCGCTCGCGGGACCGGCGACGCCTGGGACTCAAGCTGTACGAGTGCGCGGTCACCCCGGCTTCCTAGCGAGACACAGGAGCGAGCTGCCAAATGGACTGTTGAATCGTCGCAGCCACAGGCTTTCCAGCCAGAGAACGCCGCCCGCCAGGGCATTGAGCGGCTTGGCGGGAACGCGGATGTCTCGATCGGCCCGTTCTTCGGGCA
>CAZCEL010000389.1:0-5034 GCA_964497175.1 uncultured Bifidobacteriaceae bacterium | reverse complement strand
GCGATGGCCTCGTCGCCGAGGTTGCCATGGCCGTAGTAGCCGGCGATCAGGAGATGTGCCGGGGCACTCCGGTTCTGGCGTTGCGGTGCCGAGAGGTCGACGTCCTGGGTCAGGCTCTCGCCGGTGTCGCGGTGCGTCGACAGGGCGTTGGCTGGTTGATCTTGGGCAAGAACGGCCGCCGCCTCGAATGGGGGAACCGCAGATTCCGTCGGCCAGATGCTGGGATAGTACCGCCCTGTGAGTGCAGAGTGCCGGCCGTCGGGAAGCTCCAGCAACTGTTCGGTTCGAGGCGGATCCGTCATCGATCCCTGGCCAAGCACGTAATCCCAGTGCGCCGTCCATGTGCGGGCAGCGAGGGTCCAGCTCCACGGTGTCGCGAGCGCGTTCCGACGCAGGCGTTGACGGCGGGCGTCATCGCGCTCGAGATCGACGATCAGACCCACGACGCGGTCACGCGCCTCCGCGCTCGCGTGGGGCTCACCAATCACGAAGCCGTCATGACCGGAGGAGATCAACTCCCGAAACGCGCCGACGCCGCTGGCGAAGACGATCTGTCCGGCCCGCTTGGCCTCCTGAACTGCGATGCCGAATCCTTCCTCCATGGCCTGCAGCGCGAGGCAGTACTCGTACTTGAACAGCTCCTGAACCAGCGACGCCTGGCCGATCAGTCCCTTGAAGGTGCTGCCCGGATCGTCGGGAAGCGGCTCGACACCGCGTCCCCACAACTGGCTGCCGCCAAACACGTCGAGGTGATACCGCGGATCATGCGATCGAAGGCGGCGGACGACCTCGAGCGAGGCATCGAGTCCCTTTTCCGGCGGTCCGATATACGCAACGGAGAAGCGATCGCGTGCTGGTGCCGTGGCCTCTGCGCGCGCAAACGCGTCCTGGTTGAGGCCGTTGTAGCAGACGAAGACGCGCTGAGAGGGGACCCCCCAGCGCTCGACGCTCACGTCGCGGAGAAAGTTGCTGGCGACGTAAATGTAGTCGGCCGCTACCGCATCGAGGCCGGCCGGTTTCGGCACGCCCTGCACCCAGGCGATCCGGAGCGACGCACGGACCGGAATCGGCGCGAGCGGTTCGAACGACAGGTCGCCGCCCGTTGTGATGGCGATGAAGATGTCGGTCTCCAGGGCCCTCACCTCGTCGAGTGGAACGTACCGGACCCCCTCGTGCTCCACTGGCTCAGCGCAATTGACGTAGGCGGTCACGTTGTGCCCGAGGCGGGCCAGCGCTGCGAGCAGCGAGATCCGAGCCGTGATTCCGCCGCCGACGCCGGCCGCGGCGGGCGTCCGGCCGTCGTAGCGGATGGCCCGATCTGGTGAGTACAGGACGACCCGGCGTCGCATCAGCCTTTACACGTCGAACTGAGGAAACAGGCGAAACAGGACGCGCTCCCGCTCGCGGACGAATGCTTTGAGCTCAGGCGTGTAGTAACGGGTCCAGTCGCGGGCCGGCGACCGCCCTCTCGTCATGCGTTCAACGTACGCGCCGAGCGAGGGGGAATAGTCGGAGGTCCATTCGCTGTCGACCGATGGACCGATTCGCGGCCGGATCCAGTCGGCATTGCGCACCAACGCAAGCTCACCGGGCGCGTACCCCATCTGGAGCAGGAAGGCGTGGAGCTGGTCTCGCAGGGCTTGTTGGTCGATCAGATGGAGACCGATCTTCTCCAGCTCCCACAGCCGATCCCAGGCGCTGTCGTCGTGAAGCAGCGGATACGCATCGTCCGGCTTGGCAAGAAGGTACTCCACGAACTGCTGTGTCTGGAACCCCGGCGTATACTCGGAGTCAGCGGACGGCTTGTAGCGGAGCGACGCCGTATTTGTGAGCTCGACGAATTCGTCGAACGCCAGATCGGGATAGCGCGGGCAGAGGCGGCGAACGTGTTCGACTGGGCCGAACATCTCGGGGTAGACGCGCCACCAGGCGAATTCATACTGCGACACGTAGCGGTCGTAGGGATTGCGGATCGTGGCCAGGAGTGGACGGCCCCTGTACCGCAGCGGGATGTCACTGCGGGTGCCATGCTGGTTTCGCCCGCGCAACAACACTCTGGCGATCATGCCGGCCCCGCTCCCGGGCACCTGAGTCCAGCCGGCTGCGCCATCGAGATGGAAGGTTTCGACCCGATCCGAGCGTGCCTCGTGAATCGCCGCGATGACCGATGTCACGAAGGTGCCGCCCGTCTTCGGCTGATGAACGTAAATGAACTTGTCGGTAATCAGCATGGCTTCTCACTGTCGGGCCTGAATGCTGAAATCATACTGGCTGAGTGGTGCTCGATGACGCGACTCGCTCTCCCATGGGCCGATGACCAGTGGGGGCTGCTCTCCTGGCTCAGGTTCTGGACACGTTGGGCCCGTTGACGACCGCCTACATCATCTCGGCCTACAAGCTGCCCGAGCAGCTGATCCGGCTCGTCGCCCGCCTGCAGGGTCCGTCGCGATCCTTCTACATCCACGTGGACGCCACGGCGCCCGCGGCCGTCCACGAGCGGATCGTGCAAGGGCTGACCTCGCACCCCAACGTCCACTTCCTGCCTCGGCACGCGTGCCGTTGGGGGGACTTCGGCCACGTCCGCGCGACGCTCAAAGGACTCGCGGCCATTGACGACTCAGGCCTCGACCCTGATTACGTCGCCTTGCTCACCGGCCAGGACTACCCGATCAAGTCGAACGAACACATCGACCAGTACCTGTCCCGGCGCGCCGGCGCGTCGTTCATGAACCACAGGCCGCTGCCCGTGGAGGGCCTCGAGCAGGGCGGCTACGAGCGGCTGCCCGAGGGCCTTGTGCCCGGGAGCCTGCCCATCCACTTCGGGTCAGGATACTGGTGTCTGCATCGCGACGCGGTCGAATACGTTGCGGAGTTTCTGCGCGCACACCCTGCGTTCGTCCCGTTCTTCGAGCAGGTGCGAGTCCCCGACGAGATGTTCTTCCAGACGATTCTCCTGAACTCGCCCTTGCGCGGCACCATCGTCAACGACGACCTGCGGTTCATCAAGTGGCCCGGCCCGAAGGTATTGACCTCCGACGACTGGCACGAGATCCAGGCTGCGCCGGACCTGTTCGCCAGAAAGTTCGACGCAGATACGGACGCCGGCATCATGGATCTCATTGACCGCCACCTGCTCGCGTCGCCCGCCGGCAGCCCATCACGATAGACCGCTCCTGCGCGTGATCCGAATCTCGGCCCGACCTCGGCCAGAGCGGACGGGCGCGCAGAATCTGCCGCCGGCGTCCAGATCGAACGTGGCCGTCCCGGCAACACTCCGGCGGGAATCAGTCCATGCGGGCCGACACCCACCGCGTCCGGGCGGCACGTCGTTCGCTTCCGCTGTCCGATACAATGAGCGCATCGGAGGAGGGACCGCATGCGAACCACCGGCTCGGCCGTGAAGCTCACGTACGATGATTTCGTGCAGTTTCCCGACGACGGGAAACGCCACGAACTGATCGGCGGTGAGCACTACGTGACCCCGTCTCCGAATACCCGGCATCAGGAGATCTCGCGCCGGCTGCACCTCCTGATAGGTAATCGGCTGGGGGAGCATCCTGTGGGCTACAGGCGGGAACGCGAGAGGTTCCGACGGCCAATCGAGTCGTTGAAACGGGCGGCAGACGTGCTCACGACGCCGCTCCTTCCTGGCCTCGAGATCCCGCTGACGCGCGTGTTCCGCTGAAGAGGCGGCCGACGAATCGAGCACTCTCACGTGGTGCCGGCGGGTTCGAAGGAGGGGCACTGACTATGTGGAAAGGCACCTGTCTGCTGGCGGTATTGATCGCGTCGCCCTGTGCCGCGCAGGACTACACCGTGCTCGCCATCAGTCACTTGGACAATAAGGTCTCGGAGATCCATCCACGCACCGGGCAGACGCTCCGGGAGTTCGTCGTGCCTGGGGAATGGTTCGGCGAAACGCATGAAGGGGCCGTCACCCCGGACAGCAAGACGATGTACGTGTCGGTGCCGTACGCGAAGCAGGTGATCATCCTGGACCTCGAGACGTTCAAGCAGAAGGGCGCGATCGAATCCGAGTACTTCTCCCGGCCGCGCGAAGTGCGAAGCTTCGCGCGAATCGGGCGGCGGGAATCGACCTCGGCAGATCCGCATGGCCTGGCGCTCAACCGCGACGCGAGCAAGCTGTACATTACGCTCGAGTTCGCGGAGGTGCCGGGGATTGCGGTGTACGACGTGAAGGCCGGCAGGGTCACGAAGAAGATCGACACGGTGATCGCGGGCAACTACTTGTGGGTGCATCCCAGGAACGACAAGCTGTATTTCCCCACACGGGACGACCGGGTGATCGTGATCGATACGACGACCGATCGCATCCTCAGGATCATTCCGACCCACGCGGGCAGCCGGCCGAACGGTGTCGACTTCGGCGGCCCGCGTGACGAGGTCTGGGTCAACGGCGACGGCGACGGGTCGGTCACGGTCATCGATCCCGCGACCGACGCGGTCACCGAGGTCATTCGTCCGCGCGTCAAGGGACCTGGACGCGTCGCGGTGTCGCCCGACGGCCGGTTCGCCGCCGCGGCCCAGGGCAAGGACGTCTCGGTGATCGACACGCGGACGAAACAGATTCTGGTCAATCTGCCGATCAGTCCGGACGAACGGGGCCACGGCTTCCCGGTTTTCTCACCGGACGGCAGGACGCTGCACGTGATGAACGAATTCTCCAACGACATGGTGACCATCGACCTGCAGACGATGAAGCAGGCCGGCGGCCGCGTGCCGATCGGCGGGGCCTCGTTCGGCGGCGGGATTCGCGTGCTCAACCGGTAGACCGTTGCTATGATGGTCCGGAGGAGATACGCCAATGGGGTCGCGACCGGGCACGAATCTTCGAACGGTATTGATGGCCACGTCAGCGGTCGCTCTTACGGCAGCTGCGAGTGATGCTCAGACGGCACAGCGGCAGGTCACCTTTACAAGGGACGTCGCGCCAATCTTCCAGGCGAAATGCGAAGCGTGTCATCGGCCCGAGTCGATCGCGGCGATGTCGCTGCGGACCTATGAAGAGGCGCG
>CAZCEL010000388.1:0-5038 GCA_964497175.1 uncultured Bifidobacteriaceae bacterium | reverse complement strand
CGACGCCGTACACGCTCGGACAGTACGTGCTGATGGATTACATGGACAAGAAGACCAAGACCATCCACTAACCGTGACCGGCCTCTGAACGCGTGCAACTCGTGATGGCGGATCTGCTCCCCCTGTTTCCCCTGTCAACGGTGGTTCTCTTCCCCAACGTGTTCCTGCCGCTCCACGTCTTCGAGCCGCGCTACCGCGAGATGGTCGCTGACGCGCTGGCGGGCGATCACGTGATCGGCATGGTGCTGCTCAGGCCCGGGTGGGAGCACGACTACGACGGCCGGCCGCCGGTGTATCTGGTGGGCTGCAGCGGCGTGATCACGCATTTCGAGCGGCTGAACGACGGCCGCTACAACATCATTTTGCGCGGCGTCGAACGCTTCCGCATTCTCGGGGAAGATCACGGGCGATCGTATCGGCGCGCGCGGGTGGACGCGCTGCCGGAAACCGACGCGGGGCCCGAGGATCGGGCCATCGTGCGCGCGCTGCGCGCCAAGCTGGAGGCCCTGCTGGCCCCGGCGCTGCAGCCACAACACGCCGAGAGCCGGTCGGGCAGGGCCGCGCTCGGCGCCGTGGACCTCAGGGGCGCGGCCGCCATGCCGGATCCCGATCTGGTGAATGCGCTCGCGCAGTACCTCGATCTCGAGCCGCTCGAGAAACAGGCCCTGCTCGAACAGTCCTGCCTGCGCAGCCGGGCCCAGGCGCTTGTCGAGCTGCTCGAGATGAAGCTGATGATGGCGCACACGCCCGGACTGTCGAACACGGCGCACTGAGCCTGCTGTCGCCAGTGTGGTGGGTTCGGCACAGGTGTCTGGCGTCCAGGCCAGCGAGGAGTACCGATGATGCGGCACTCAGTGACGCTCTTTGGAGCGATGCTCGCGATCGTCGCCGCCAACCCGACGGCCCAGGGGCCACCGCCGTCCACCTTGCGCGTGGACGGCGTCTCGCAGAGGGTCGAGATCCTCCGCGACCGGTGGGGCATCGCGCACATCTACGCGCAGAACGAACCGGATCTGTTCTTCGCGCAGGGGTACAACGCCGCGCGGGACCGGCTCTTCCAGTTCGAGCTGTGGCGGAGGCAGGCAACCGGCACGGCAGCCGAGGTGTTCGGCAGGCGCGAGCTTTCACGCGACATCGGCGCCCGGTTGCACATGTTCCGCGGCGATCTCACCGCGGAGCTGAACTTCTATCATCCGCGCGGGGAGCAGATCGTCACCTCATTCGTACGCGGCGTCAACGCCTATGTCGCCGAAACCGAGCGCAACCCGGCGCTGCTGCCGATCGAATTCCGCCTGCTCGGCTTGACGCCGGGCCGGTGGACGCCTGCGGTCGTGATCTCGCGCCACCAGGGGCTCGTCGCCAACATCGATCAGGAAGTGAGCTACGCCAAGGCCATCGGCCGGCTCGGCGTCGCCAGGATCAGGCAGCTCGCGTACTTTCAGGGAGGCGATCCGGTCCTCGATCCCGATCCGGCGCTGGATCTTGCCGCACTCCCGGATCGGGTGCTGGATCTGTACGAGGCGTTCCGCAGTCCGCTGCGCTTCCAGCCCGAGCACGTCGTCGCCGAGCATCGAAACGACCGCGCGTCGTTCGAGCAGCTCGCGGCCAGCCGCGAGCCCAGCGACGCGAGCCCCGCAGAGGTCGGCAGCAACAACTGGGTCATTCACGGCTCGCGGACCCAGAGCGCCTTCCCGATCATGGCCAACGATCCGCATCGGGCACAGAGCGTCCCGTCGCTGCGCTACTGGGTGCACCTGGTGGCGCCGGGCTGGAACGTGATCGGCGGCGGCGAGCCCGTGCTGCCGGGCGTCTCGATCGGCCACAACGAGCACGGTGCCTGGGGGCTGACGATCTTCGGCAACGACAGCGAGGATCTGTACGTCTACGAGACCAATCCTGCGGACCCGAACCAGTACCGGTACCGTGGGCAGTGGGAACCGATGCGGATTATCACCGACACCATTCCGGTGAAGGGCGAGCCGCCGGTGGCGGTGGCTTACAAGTACACGCGCCACGGGCCGGTGCTCGCCGAGGACCGGACGCGCCGCCGGGCGTACGCGCTGCGCGCCGCCTGGATGGAGATTGGCGGCGCCCCGTACCTCGCGAGCCTCCGCATGGACCAGGCCCGCACGTGGGAAGAGTTCCGCGACGCGTGCAGCTACAACCGGATCCCCGCCGAAAACATGGTGTGGGCCGATCGGAACGGCAACATCGGGTACCAGGCGGCCGGCATCCAACCGCTGCGCCGCAACTGGAGCGGCCTCGTTCCGGTTCCCGGCGATGGGCGCTACGAGTGGGATGGCTACCTCCCCATCACCGCGCTGCCGAACTCGCACAACCCGCCGCGCGGCTTCCTCGTCACGGCCAATCACTATCTGATGCCGAACGACTATCCCTGGAAAGAGGCGATGCATTACACCTGGGCGGATCCGTACCGGGCCTCGCGGATCACGGAACTGCTCGGCTCGGGCCGATTGTTCAGCGTGGCAGAAGTCGCTCGCGTGCAGAACGACGACCTGTCCATCCTCGCCAGGAGCCTGGTCCCACTCCTGCGGGATCTCCCGCTGAAGGACGCCAGGAGTGTGCGTGCGCGCGACATGCTGCTGTCGTGGGACCTGGTGCTCGACAAGGACTCGGTGGCAGCTGGGATCTACCAGATGTGGCAGCGCCGGCTCCTGGCAAATGTCCGCGACCTCGTGCTGCCGGGCGCCGCGCGCGGAGCGTTCACCGTGTCGATGAAACGGGTGGTCGACTGGCTGATCTCACCCGGTGGCGAGTTCGGTGCGAACCCTACGGCCGGCCGCGACGCGCTGGTCGCGCGGTCGCTCGATGAGGCAGTCGCCGAGCTGACGAAGAAGCTCGGACCAGACGTCGGCGGCTGGAAGTACGGTCAGGCTCAGTACCATCACGCGCTCATCGGCCATCCGCTGGCCGATGCGGTCAACGCGGCCACGCGAGCGATGCTGAATGTCGGCCCCGCGCCCCGCGGCGGCGACGGGTTCACGGTCAGCGCCACCGGCAGCGGCGACAATCAGACGGGGGGTGGCTCATTCAAGATCGTCACGGACACCGAGGACTGGGACAATTCGATCGGGCAGAACACCCCGGGCCAGTCGGGCGATCCCGCGAGCCCGCACTACCGGGACCTGTTCGAGATGTGGGCGCTGGGCAAGTACTTTCCGATCGCGTACTCGCGCGGAAAGGTCGAGTCGGTCGCCGGAGCACGCGTCATCTTGCTGCCGGCAGCGACGCCAACGGACAGCCCGGCGGGGCGCTGACCCAGGCGTTCGCGGTAAGAACCCTCCTCTCACGAGCGGCGCGCGATCACGTCGATGATCTTCTCGCCGTGGAACCGCCCGTTCTCGATGAAGATCGTCCCGGTGTCGACCCCTGCAATCGCTCCGCCGGCGACAAACAGCCCGGGGACGTTGGTCTCGAAGGTCTCCGGGTCGTGCACCGGCGCCTCGCGATCGTTCAGCGTTATTCCGGCGCCGCGCATGAGCGCCGAGTCGGCGCGGTACCCCGTGAGCAGGAAGACCGTATCCGCCGCCAGCTCCTCGACGGGACCCGACTGACCCGCCTCCGTCGAGGGACCCACGAGGACCGCCGTCGGGCGGATCTCGACGACCGATGCGTTGAAGCGCACCGCAATCGAGCCGTCCTTGATCCGATTCTCGATATCCGGCCTGACCCAGTACTTGATCGTCGATTTCAGCTCGGAGCGTCGATGCACGAGCGTCACCTGCGCGCCCGCGCGAAACAGCTCGAGCGCCGCCTCGGCAGCCGAGTTGCCTCCCCCCACTACAACCACGCGCTGCCGGTAGCAGGCGTGGGGGTCGTGCTGGTAGTGGTGCACGTGCGGGAGATACTCGCCCGGCACGTTGAGCATCACCGGGTGGTCGTAGTACCCGATGGCGAGGATGACGTGGCGGCTGTGCCGAACTCGCCGCACGCCCCGCGTCGTGCGCGTCTCGACGGCGAACAGCGCGCCGGCGCCACCTCTGCCCGGGACGGTCACGCTGGGAGCCGCATCGAACGCGCCGCCCTGATCGCCCGTCTCGCGGCCCACTGACAGCACCTGCTCGCCGTACGAAATCTGCAGGTCGTAGGTATCGACCACGCGGCGGTAGTAGCGAAGCGCTTCGGTTCGCGTCGGCTTGTCATAGGGAGAGACCAGTGGCAGCCCGCCGATCTCGAGAAGCTCGGGCGTCGTGAAGAACACGAGCTGCGGGGGAAATCGGTAAATCGAGTTGACGAGCACCCCCTGCTCGACGACCAGATAATCGAGACCCCGGGCCTTCGCAGCGATGGCGGCGGATAGTCCCGACGGTCCGGCGCCTACGACGATCACATCGCGGCCCGACATCGCTTGATCCTATCAGCGGTGTCGTACGCCCTTGACATGCTCCGCTCGGAGGTGCTTCGCCGCCGCTGGCCGGGCTCGGACGACCGCTCGTCGGATCGCGTGATCGAAGGCCCCTTACGCCTCGTATCGTAGAGGTGAATGGAGGCTCTCATGAGGATGAGACGCGAACTCGCGCTCGCAGCAGCTCTTGGCGCGCTGGTCTTCGCACCCGCACTGCTCGCCGGCCAGAGCCGGCCGCCACAGCAACCGCCCGCCGGCTTTCCTGATCTGGTCGGCGCGCTCAGGTCCACGCCGGGATGCCTCGGCGTCGAAACGGCGCACACCTCGACGGGCAAACAGGTGATCTTCGCGTGGTTCGAGAACAAGCAGGCCGTTCTCAACTGGTACTACAGTCCACTGCACAGGGGGCTGGCGGAGCAGTTCTTCCCGTCAGCGGAGGCGCGGACACCGATGCCCGATGTGCCGGACAACGGCGAGCCGGTGCTGGCCATCGCGTCGTTGACCTTGGCTGACAAGCCGCAGTCGGACCTGACGTCGCTGCCGGTCTCCCAGATTGCGATCGAGCTGTATCGGCCCCTGCCGGGTGGCCTGGCCCTCGGCGGCCGCTTCGCGCCCGCCGAAGTGAAGGTCAAGGGCCTGATGGATGTGCCGTTGAAGCCCTGACGGTCGCCT
>CAZCEL010000387.1:0-5095 GCA_964497175.1 uncultured Bifidobacteriaceae bacterium | reverse complement strand
CGGTCCTCCGCATAGGCGTTTTGGGGATGATGGCACGTCGCGCAGGCTACGTCTTCGGGTCCCGACAAAAGCGGGTCCCAGAACAGCAGCCTTCCCAGCGCAACTTTTGCCGGGGTCGTCGGGTTATCTGCCGGCGCCTGCGGAGTCGACGGCAGCGCCGATAGCATACTTTGTCCAACGGCGCCAACTTCCATGTAAAGGAGTACGGCGGCCGTAGCTGCTGCGACCAGCAGTCCGGTAAGGTGTTTCGCTCCGAACAAGAATTCACGGAATTGACTTTTCATCAAGGTTGCCCCCTATCGCACGAGCTACTACGATGTCAGTCTGGGATTTCCGTTTTGGGCATCCGGATCAGAGCTCTTATACTCCTCCCTTGTCCGGACGGCCAGATTTTTTCGTCGCACGTCCGTCCAGCCCCCGCGCGCCGTTACGTCGGGCCGCTTTCGACGCCGGAACCGGGTTTCCGGAAACATTTTGCCGACAGTGCCACGCTCTCCCCTGTTTCTTCGCCAGATTTGCAGCCAGCCGGTTGCCCGCTATCCTGCCAGCACGGGCAGCGCCCAGATCCGGCGCAGCATGTCGCCGAACAGCCGGCGATGGAGATGTCCCTCTGCCAAGAGCAACCAGTAGTAGCGCGCATGCTTCACGAGCCGTCCGCCGGTCTTCACGAGCCGCTGCTGCAAACTCGTCATCGACCAGCTGGCTATCCGTCTGGGCAACGCCACCCGCCGACACAGGTTCCCGAGGTTGTAGGCCAGGACGCTCAGTTGCAGCCGCACTTTGTTTGCCCGGAACCGATGACACGACAGCCGCGTCCAGTGCGTCGCCTGCTTGCCTTCCTTGATCCATTGCTCCGCGGTACCCCGCTTGTTGTAGAACCTGACGACTGAGCGACTCGGCAGGGTCATGTTGGTCACGATGAGGATAGTCCCCGTTAAGGCATGTGCGCCACTCTATCAGCAACGGCGCGGAACGCACCGGAACGGGCGGGCGGACTCTCCGCCACGATGCCTATTCGTACCGCAGAGCCTTGATCGGATCGATCAGGGACGCGCGGCGGGCGGGCACGAACGCCGCGACGAGCGTAACCGCCAGGACGAGCGGGCCGACAATCAGAAGCGAGACGGGATCGAACACGCCCTCACCCGGGCCGAGGGGAATTGGAAATATGGACAGCAGGAGTCGTTGCGCGCCGAGGCCGCCCAGCATGCCGAGCGCGAGGCCCGCTGCGCCGAGCACCGCGCCCTGCCGCAGCACCATGCGCAGCACCGACTGGCGGTCGGCGCCGATGGCCATTCGAATGCCGATTTCCCGTGTCCGTCGAGTGGCCGCGTACGACATCAGACCATACACGCCCACGATCGCCAGGCCGAGCCCCATCAGGCCCATGGCGCCGACCGTTCCAATGATGATGTTGAAGGTGCTGATCGTGCGCATCTGGTAGAACTCTTCCATCGTGCGGACGTTGTAGATCGGCTGGTTCCGATCAAGGCTGCGGACGACCTCGCGCAGCGGCGCCACCAGGCCCGCGGGATCGCCGACCGACTCGATCAGCAGGACCAGGTGCGGCTGCGGGTTCTGCCGGTGCGGCAGATACAGGAAATCGGTGGGCGGTTCGGCCAGGAAGATGTACTTGCTGTTCTTCGCGACGCCGACGATCTCCACCCACCGCTGTCCGCCGTCGACGAGCAGCTGGAAGCGCTTGCCGATCGGATCCTGACCGGGCCAGTACTTGTGCCCGAGCCGCTCGTTCACGATCGCCACGCCCGGCGCGGTCGCCGAATCCTCTTCGCGGAACCCGCGCCCCTGGAGGATCGGAATCCCCAGCGTGGAAAAGTAATGCTCGTCGACTCTGGCTGCGAACACAGTGACAGCGTCCTGGCCGTCGGGGAGCTGATACCCCTCCGGGCGAATGGCCGCCGCTCCGATGCCGTCGTTCTCCATCGGCACGTTGGACGCCAGCGTCGCCGCCTTCACGCCGGGCACCGCGCGCGTCCGCTCGATGACACGCTCGTAGAACTGCCGCGTCTCTGCTTCGTCGTAATGCACCAGGCTTGGATCGAAGCTCATCATCAACAAGTGATCGAGGCGATAGCCCGGCCCCTCGCCCAGCTGCACCTGGAAGCCGCGATACATGAACGTTGCCACGACCAGCAGGACAACCGAGATGGCAATCTGCGCGCCGACCAGCAGGTTCCGGCCCCACCGGCGGCGCCCACCAGTCGACGCGTCGCCGGTCTTCATCACAGACGTGAGGTTCACGCGCGTCGTCTGGATGGCCGGCACGAGACCGAACAACAGGGCGCTGAGGAGAGCCACGGCGAAACTGAACAGCAATGCGCGTCGATCCAGCTGGAACGCGATCGCGAGGGGAAGGTCCGTCGGCGGCTGGATTCTCCGAAAGACCCGCATGCCTGCGTACCCGACCGCAAGGCCCAGCGCCCCACCGCCCAGCGCCACGAGCAGGCTCTCCGTGATGAGCTGGCGAATCAAGCGCGGACGGCCCGCCCCGATGGCGAGCCGCAAGGCGAGCTCTCGAGCGCGTGCGGGCGCCCGGCTGGTCAGCAGGCCGGCGACGTTGGCGCACGCGACCAGCAGCACGGCGGCCGCCAGCGTGGTCAGCATGGCGATCAACATCGCGTCGGGCGGCGACTGCGCGACGCGGGTCTGGAGCTCGGTCCGCACCGCCAGGACCTTGTTCCTGTTGGTCTCCGGGTAGCTGCGCTCCAGATCCTTCGCGATGACCGACAGCTCCGACTGCGCCTGTGCCATCGTGGTTCCAGGAGCGAGCCGCCCTTTGATGGTGACCGCACGAAAGTCGCGCGCCTCGAGTGGCTGGGCCTTTGGATCGCTGATCAGGCGCGGCCACGTCGTGATCGGCACATAGAAGTCGTTCCGCACGAACTGGTTCATGCCCAGGAACCGGGCCGGCGCGACGCCGATGACCGTGAACTCGGTGCCGTTGATGTGGACGCTGCGCCCGAGCACGGCGGGATTGGCGGCGAGCTGCCGCTCCCAGAACGTATGGCCCAGCACGACGACCGCATCCCCTCCGGGTCGATCTTCTTCGGGTCGAAAGCCCCGCCCCAGCACCGGCTCGACGCCCATCAGCGAGAGGAAGTTTCCGCTGACCAGCATGCCGAGCGTCAGCTTCGGCATCTCGTCGGGCTCGATCGCCACGCCGGCCGTCATGCCCGTGAACGCCGCCAACCCGGAGAAACTCTTGCTCCGCTCCCGCAGATCGACGTACTCGCGATATGAGGCGCCGAGACGACTGAACCCCTGAATGGACAACGTCGCGCCCACGGTCACGACCTCGCTCGGGCGGGCGACCGGCAGCGGCCGGAGCAGCAGCGCGTCCGCGACGCTGAAGGTGGCGATGTTGGCGCCGATGCCGATGGCGAGTGAGAGAACCGCGACCAGCGTGAACCCCGGATTCTGGACGAGCGCGCGGCCGCCGTAGCGAAGGTCCTGCCACAGGCGCTCCAGCCAGACGAGGCCCCATACCCCGCGATGGTCGGGCGCCGCTCTCCACGTCTCGACGGATGTCTGCACGTTTCATGGCTTAGACGGCGTCGCTCGCCGCGAGGTTCATCGGACGACGATCTATCATCTCAATGCATGTCGAATTTGCGTGCGGCTGTTCTCTTCATCGCAGTGCTGACGGCATCGGCGCTCGGTGGATGCGCAGCGGACGACAGTGAGCCTGTCCGCCCCGACTCGCGGCAGCCGGCGGCGGGAGGCGAGATCGAATGGTTCGTCGACGGGGCGCATTCGGCGGGTCTTGACTTCGTCCACTTCAACGGTTTGTCCGGCGGTTTCTATCAGCCCGAGATCATGGGGCCCGGTGCCGGCGTCTTCGATTACGACAACGACGGCGATCTCGATGTGTATCTCGTGCAAGGGCAGATGCTGGGCACGGGCAAGGCGCTCACCCAGGCCCTCCTGCCGCCGCGGGGGCCCCTGCCGCTTCGCGGTCGCCTCTATCGCAATGATCTGGAGGTCGGAGCGGACGGCGCGCGCACGCTGCGATTTACCGACGTCACCGATCGGAGCGGCATCGACGCCCGCGGCTACGGCATGGGCGTCGCGGCCGGCGACATTGACAACAACGGGTGCGTGGATCTGTACCTGACCAACTTCGGGCCCAATCAGCTGTACCGGAACAACTGCGACGGCACGTTCACCGACCTGTCGCGCAGCAGCGGAACCGAGGGCGCAGGATGGAGCGTCCCGGCGGCCTTCCTCGATTTCGACCGCGACGGGTGGCTCGATCTGTTCGTCGGCCACTATCTCGTGTACAGCGTCGATCGGCACATCACCTGCTTTGCCGAGTCGAAGCTGCCGGACTACTGTCCGCCCGAGCGGCACCGCCCGGAGCCGGATCGGCTCTATCGAAACCGCGGGAACGGTACGTTCGCCGACGTGTCGGTCAGCGCCGGGCTGGCGCGAGCGTTCGGACCGGCGCTGGGCGCAGCGACCGCGGATTTCAACGGCGACGGATGGACCGACATCTTCGTCGCCAACGACCAGCAGGAAAACCAGCTGTGGATCAACCAGCGCGACGGCACCTTCAAGGACACGGCGTTGCTGTCGGGCACGGCGCTCGGCGCGTCCGGCGCCTACAACGCCAACATGGGCGTGGATGCGGGCGACTTCGACAACGACGGCGACGAGGATCTCGTCATCACCGAGCTCAGCGGCCAGGGGAGCACGCTCTACGTCAACGACGGCACGGGGCTCTTCGAGGAACAGAGCGCCCGCGCGGGCATCCGGCTTGTCACCCTGCCCCACACCGGCTTTGGCGCAGGCTGGCTCGATTACGACAACGACGGCTGGCTGGACATCCTGGCGGTGAACGGCCTGGTCACACAGAATCTGGAGGCGCTCGGACCCGACAATCCGTTTCCCCTGCAGCAGCCCAATCTGCTGCTGCGCAACCTGGGCACGGGGACGTTCGCGGACGTGACCGCCAAGGCCGGCGCCGTCTTCAAGCTGTCGGAAGTCAGTCGCGGCGCGGCATTCGGCGATCTCGACAACGACGGTGACGTGGACGTGGTGCCGATTGCCGATCTGATTCATCAGCAGGCGGACC
>CAZCEL010000386.1:0-5101 GCA_964497175.1 uncultured Bifidobacteriaceae bacterium | reverse complement strand
GTAGTCAGGTAGACGTCCGGGTACGCGTCCACCAGCGCGGGATTCGGCGCCACCTTGTGCCCGCCCATCGGCACCATGCTCATCGACTCGGTTCCGCCCGCCACGATGGCCGAGGCCGAGCCGCATTTGATTCGATCGGCGGCAAACGCGATGGCCTGCAGCCCGGACGAGCAGAATCGATTGATGGTGACGGCCGACGCGCCGACCGGAATGCCCGCGCGCAGGCTGGCAATCCTGGCGACGTTCATGCCCTGCTCGGCCTCCGGCATCGCGCACCCGAGGATCACGTCGTCTATCTCCGAGGGCTCGACGCCTGGCGCGCGGCGCAGCGCCTCGGCAATGACGGATGCGGCCAGCTCATCGGGCCGCGTGCCGCGGAACACGCCGTTCGGCGCCTTTCCCACCGGCGTCCGCACGGCCGATACGATGACAGCGTCCTGCATGTGTGATGAACCTCCTCCATGGAGCGCTTCGCGCTTCCCTCTCGGGCATCAGGCCGACCAGTCGCCGAGCAGATCCTCGATTGCGTCGGCGACGTCGCTGACCTTTCCATCGAACACGTGATCGGCGGCGTCGATGATCGCGAGCTCCTTCGGTTCGGCCGCCCGCGCGTAGAACGCGCGGATGTCCTTCAACGACGACACCTCGTCACGCTCGCCGTGAACGAAGAATTTCGGCTTCGGGCTGAGCGCGACCTCTCCAAAATCGTAGTGCGACACGGGCGTCGCGACGCCGATGAGCGCCGACACGCGCGGATCGCGGGCGCCCGCGGTGAGCCCGACCCACGAACCGAACGACATGCCGGCCGCCCACAACGGGGCGGCTTCGTACCTGGCCGCCATGAAGTCGACTGCCGCTCCGAAGTCGTCACGTTCGCCGGCGCCGCCATCGAAGCTGCCCTCGCTTCCCCCGGTGCCGCGAAAGTTGAGCCTCAGCACCGCACAGCCGATCCGGGTGAGCGCCTTGGCGGACCAGTAAACAGCTTTCGTGTGCATGGTGCCGCCGTGCTGCGGATGCGGATGCGCAAGGACGACCGCCGCGCGCGGCGATCCAGCCGACCGAACGGCCGGCTCGTCCAGAAGCGCCTCGAGTCGGCCCGCCGGTCCGCGAATCTCATGCAGCCGCATCGGGGGCTCCGTCGCGGGTGGTCAACTGCATGGTCTGCACGGCCTGCACGAAAGCCCCGACCACCGCGAGAAATTCCCGCGGCCGTGTGATCGAGCCGAGGTGCCCGGTCCTGGGGATCACCGCCGATCGAGCGTCGCGAATCAGCCCGAGGTACTCGGATGTGCCCTCGACCTGAACGACGCGATCCAGCTGCGGCTCGCCGTGGACGACGAGCGTTGGTGCTGATATCCGGGCGCAGTCGGCGTACCGATCCGTCGACGCCATCAGCCGCGCCCGGTGAGCCATTCCTGCCAGCGACACGGGAGCTCGAAGGAGGGTGAGGGCCTGGTCGCGGACGAACCGCAGCCGGGCGGCGCGGTCGGGGATGGCGGCCGCGAGCTCTGCCCGCAGCCGTCGGGGCGTCTCGGCGAGAAACAGCGGCCCAAGGATCCAGGGGACGCGCGCATAGAGCTCGTGTCTCGGCTGGGGGCGCCAGCGAGGACCCGGCGCCGAGACGACGATCAATGCGTGCGCGCGACCGGGATGGAGCGCCGCGAAGCGCAGCGCGACGACGCCCCCGAACGACACGCCGCAGATGACCGCGCGGTCGATTCCGCGACTGTCGAGCACGGCGGCGACCCGATCGGCATGCGTGCCGAGCGCGTCGCCCCCCTCGCCGGCTGCCGATTCCCGATCGTCACGATCGTGACTCAGGGAAAAGGTCAGGACTCGGAAGCGCTCCGCCAGCACGTCCACCGCCGGGCGCATGTATTCCCAGCGGCCCTGCAGTCCGGGGATCAACACGAGCGGGTGGCCGTGCCCGCGCTCGACGATTTGCCTCATGGTCACGCGCTTCCCGACATTTCCCGTCCCGTCAGTTCCTCAGCGGCTTGCCTGTCTTCAACGTGTGCCGGATCCGCTCCAGCGTCTTTCGCTCCCCGCACAGTTTCAGAAAGGCCTCCCGCTCCAGGTCCAGCAGATGCGACTCGCTGACCGACGTCGCATGCGGGAGATCGCCGCCGGCCATGACGTGTGCAAGGGTGCGCCCGATGAGCGCGTCGTGGTCGGAGATTCGCCCCGCCCGCCAGGCCAGATGAACGCCCAGCTTCAGCGCGGCCGAGACGGCCTCACCACCGACGGCAATTCGAGCCGGCGGAGGGGGACTGTAGCCATCGCGAGCGCGCGCCAGCGCCACGGCCTTGGCATCGTGCAGGAGCCGATCGCTGTTCATGGTCGCCTCGTCGTGATCCCTCAGATAACCCAGCTGGCGGGCGTGGGCCGCGCTCGACGACACCTTCGCGAGCGCTATCGTCTCGAAGGCGGCCTGTACGAACCCCATCGGATCGGCGCGGACACCTGCGGCGCCGCCGGTGGCGCGGGCGACCATCTCCTTGGTGCCACCGCCGGCCGGAATCAGGCCGACACCCGTCTCGACAAGACCGATGTAGCTCTCCGCGGCCGCCTGAACGCGGTCGGCGTGCAGCGCAATCTCGCAGCCGCCGGCGAGCGTGAGGCCGGTGGTGGCGACGATGACGGGAATCGGTGCGTAGCGGAGAGCCTGGGTGGCGGCCTGGAAGGAGCGGACCATGAAGTCGATCTCGTCCCAGTTGCCCTCCTGGGCCTCGATGAGGACGAGCATGAGATTGGCGCCGGCCGAGAAATCCCCCGCGCGCGTGGCGACGACCAGCGCGCCGCCGCGAGACGTCGCCTCCCTGACCCCGGCCTGCAGCATCTGGACCGTGTCGGCGCCGATGATGTTCATCTTGGAGTGGAGGTCGACCGCAAGCACCTCGTCACCGAGATCGACCAGGCTGGCGCCCTCGGTGGTTCGAATGACCTCGGCGCCATCCTTCCTGGATTTCAGGATCAGAAGCTCGGGCGCGGCGGACGGCAGCGTGCCCTCCCGGAACCGATCCCGCTTTGTGTCGACGAGGTCCTGCACGAGCGGCGGCACAGCGCCGGAGGAGGACGCGCCGAGGATGTTGTGCAGGCCGATCGCGTCCCACAGCTCGAAGGGACCGAGCTGCCAGAAAAACCCCCACCGCATCGCCCGATCGACCTCGTCTATCGAGCGGGCGATCGCTGGCGCCACTCGAGCCGCGTAAACGAGCGTTGACCCGAGCGCTCGGCGAAGAAAGGCGCCGACCTTGTCGGACCCCGTGAAGAGCACACGGACCCGCTCGCCAAGGTCTCCAATTGATGAGGCCGCGTCGAGAGCCGCCAGACGGGCCGGCTGCCTGGGCCGATAGGTGAGCGAAGGGATATCGAGAGTGAGGATGTCCGAGCCGTCGCGCTTGTAAAACCCCTGGCCCGTCTTTTCGCCAAGCCACCTGCGTTCGATGAGCGCTTCGACGAAGGCAGGCAGGCGAAATGCGTCCCTGGATTCCTCATCCAGTCGATCGCCGAGGCTGCGCGCCACCTTTCTCAGCACGTCGAGGCCGGCAATGTCCAACGTCCGGAACGTCGCGCTCTTCGGTCTGCCGAGCGCGGGTCCCGTGATGGCGTCGATCTCTTCGATCGTGTACTCGCCTGTTTCGAGGGCCTGAAGCGTCTGCACCACACCGAACATGGCAATGCGGTTGCCGATGAAGCCGGGCGTGTCCTTCGCGACGACGACACCCTTGCCGAGCCGGCGATCGGCGAGGTCCACGATCCGGTTCAGCGCCGCCGGCAGTGTCTCCCGCGTGGGAATGACCTCGAGCAGGTGCATGTACCGCGGTGGGTTGAAGAAGTGTGTGCCGAGAAAGTGCGATTTGAACGAGTCGCTCCGCCCTTGGGCCAGCGACGCGATCGGGATGCCGGACGTGTTCGAGGTCACGAGCGTGTCCTGACGGCGAACCGGGTCCACCCGCTCGAAGAGCCGCCGCTTCGCGTCGATGTCCTCGACGACCGCCTCGATGATCCAGTCCACCTCGGCCACCCGGCCGAGATCCTGATCGAAGCCGCCCGTCGAGATGAAGCTCGAGACGTCCTGGGTGAAGAAGGGGTCCGGCTTGAGCGCGATGGCTCGCTTGAGACCCTCGCGGGCGGCGGCGGCATTGAGATCCAACAGCGTGACCTTGAGGCCGGCGTTCGCCATGTGAGCGGCGATTTGAGCGCCCATCGTGCCCGCGCCGAGGACGGTGACCGACCGAATCGGGGCCGTCACCGGGCGCGCACTCCGTTGAGAAAGATGTCCACGACCACGTCCGCGTCGGCGACGAGGGGCCGGCGGCGCCGGCTCAGGATCCAGTTGGTCGCCATTTCGTCCAGAGCGCCGAAGAACATCTTGGCGGCCACCGTCAGGTCGAGATCCGGACGGAACAGGCCCGCCTGCCGGCCGTCGGCGATGGCCGCGCGAATCTGTCCCAGGTATTCGCGCAGCAAGCTCGACGAAAACCGTTCCATGAACTTCACCGACTGGCGCAGCTCGATCTGGAACACGATGGCGAGGTTCCGGTCGCGCCCGAGCCGGCCCAGGTGGACGCGGGCAAAGCGCCGCAGGCGCTCGGCCGGGTCGGTGATCTCGGCCACCGCGGCTCGGCCCTCGGCCAGGCCGTCGCGCATCGTCCGCTCGAAGATGGACGCGAGCAGGTCGTCCTTGCTGCGGAAGTGGAGGTAGACGGTGCCGGCGGCCAGGCCGGCCGCGCGGGCGACGTCGGCGACCTGGGCGCCGAAGTAGCCGCGGCTGGCGAAGACGCTGGTGGCGGCGCGAAGAATGTCGTCGCGCCGCGAGGAAGGGGGCGCGGGGCTGGCCCGGCGGCGGACGACGCTCGCGACGGGCATGGCTGAATGAATGTTCATTCATTCGACGTCCGGTTGTCAACCCGTCCGCGACCACGGGCATGCCAAGCCGTTCCGCCTTGCGGCTGCTCGCGCGACCGCCGCACGTCGCCCTACCCTCCCCGCAGCCCGCACGACAGGGAACACTGGAGCTCCCACCGGTCCTTCGCCTTGCTCTCGACCCGGGTCTGCCACTGCATGTTCTGGGGAGCGTCCAGGCCACAGCAAGCCA
>CAZCEL010000385.1:0-5109 GCA_964497175.1 uncultured Bifidobacteriaceae bacterium | reverse complement strand
CGGCACGGCGCCGCCCTTGACGAGGTCCGACCAATTCGCGTACATCGCGAGCGCGCGCTTGCGACCCAGACGATTCAGCGTGCTTAGCATGTTGGGGCCGCTGTTGCTGGCGCCGATGCGATGCTCCCAGGCAGCCGTGGTCGACGGAAACTTCGTCAGGTCGAGCATCGGCATCTCACGCGTGGCCTTGTTGCCCATCTGATGGCACAGCTCGCAGCCGTCCTTGAGCCGGTCGATCCAGTGCGCCTGCGTCAGCATCCCGGGCGCGATGCCGTTGCCGCCCTGGCCGGTACCCGGGAACTCGCCCGCCTCGGGAATCTGCAGCAGGGAGTACCAGTAGTTCGACGGGTAAATCGCGGCGGCATCCTGGGGCGTCGCGGGAGCCCTCACCGTGAATGACACGTCCTCCCCCGGGCGTGCCCGCTTCTTCTCCGAGTCAGCGATCCCGTATCCGCGGACCCATACCTGATAGGCCGCGGGCGGCAGATCGGGTAACAGGAACTTTCCGGCGTTGTCGGTGACGACCGTCTTGGTCAGCCTGGTGCTCAGGTCGTTTGTCTCGGCGATGATCCAGACGCCCGCCTCGGGACCCTTCGGGCCCCTGACCGTGCCGCTGATGTCGTCGCCCGCGGCACCAACGCCGGGACCGGCCAGCCAGGCGACGACCTGAACGACGGACAACGCGGCTCCCAGGGCTCCAACGAGACGAAGTGTGCTGCGCATCTCGGCCCTCCGGTCCATCAATGAGTTCCTTCGACCACCCGAAATTGCCGCGCCGCTGTCAACCGTTCTACGAGCACGGCCGTGTCATTGTCCGGTCTGACGATCCGCTGACGACCTGAACGGGTTGCCGGGTGGGCCATTCTGGTAAAACGCACCGAGAGTCGGCATCTTGTCCATGTCGGGATAGAGCACCCCGAACCCAGGCGCGTTCTGGCTTCCTCGCGGCGAATACCAGACCGCGCCGTCCCTGGTGATCTGGATTTTCGGCGTGTCCGCCATCGCCTGCGGCTTGGGATACAGGGTGAAGGTGGAGTTTTTGGGATTGAAACTCCACAGGGCCGCCGCGCTTCCGCCGGCATCGGCACTCCAGATGTTGCCGGCAGGGTCCTCGGCGACGTCGTACGGGCTCGCATTCTGACGGGGAATGGTGAACTCGGTCATGCTGCCGGTGGCCTGGTCCAGCCTGACCAGCTTGCCGGGCCGCTTGCCGGCCGACCAGATGCCGAACCAGATGTTGTTCTGGGCGTCGACGTTCAGACGCCGCACGTGTCCGGGATAGGTCGGCGGCGCGAACACGGTCCACGCGTTGGTGCGCGTGTCGAACTTCGCGATGTTGCCCGAGTCCCACAGCGCCATCCAGACGTTGTCGTTCCGGTCCGCGATGACGCCGTACACGATGGCGTTGTGCACCGGCACAGGGAACACGGACACCTTCCCCGACTCGCGGTCGTACTTGGTGAGCGCCCCGCCCATGATCCAGCCGACATAGACGTTGTCCTTCGAGTCGAGCGCCAGCGACTGCGTCCACTTGATCGGGTTTCTGACGACGTTGTCGGGATCCAGCGGGATGAGATGCTCGAATCTCTCGGTCCTGGGGTTGAAGCCCAGCAGACGCTTGGTCGCGGACGGCTGCACGCCCGAATGTTCCGGCAGCCAGATCATGCCCGATCGATCGATGTTCACTTCGTGGATGCCGTTCTTGGGATCGGGCAGCTCGAAGGACTTCAGCGCGCCCGTGCGCGGATCCAACCTGACCAGCCGATGCGGGTAGCCCCTGTCGGTCAGCCACACGTTGCCGTCCCGATCGAAGCGCACATCCTGCCCCACGCGGCGGCCGACGAACGGCGCCGAGAGCGTGTTGTACTCGGGGGCATTGTTCCCCTGGCCTACGGCGTCTGGCGGTAGGTAGTACTCGATGTACATCGCCTTGCCAAGCCGCGCTTCGTCCAGGGACACGTCCTGATCGATCCGCACCCAGCGAGGTTTGGCAGCAGGACCGAAATGCTTGACGAGATAGGCGAGCAATTCCTCGCGATCCTGACGCGAGAAGCGCAGCGAGGAAGCCCGATACGTGAGCAGCCCCTCGGCGTACGAAGCCGCAGGCTTGTCGAACAGGTTCGCGCCCATCATGCGGTCGATGCGCGAGGTCCACGAGGCCGCGGATGCCGGTCGCGAGGACAGGAAATTCTCGCCGTGACAGATCATGCAGGTCCGCTCAGCCACATCGCGTCCCGGTCCCGGCGGATAGATCTCGTCGTAGGCTAGCTCCAGCCTCGACGAACTCGAGTCCGCGGCCGTGTCGGGCGCGCCGCCGCCTGTTCGAGAAGCGCCCGCTCGCAGAGAGACTCGGATTCTGGGGCTGTCGCCAGCCTTCACGACGAGTTTCTGCGTCTCTGACTCGAAGCCCTTCGCCGCCGCGCTGACCTCGTAGGTGCCGGGAAACAGGTTGACGGCCCGGAACTGGCCGCCGTTCGTGTACACCATGTACAGAACTCGCTTCTCCACATTCCGAAGGGTCACTTGAGCGGCCCTGAACGGAGCGGGCGAGTCCACGGCCCCCGAGACGCTGGCCAGGCCCTGGAGCGAGGCGGCCCCGGCACCATGCGGGGCGGTCCACCCGCTGACGAGGAAGACGGCCAGGGCCGCGGGCCCCAGCAACGCGAGAACCTGACCGGCCACCACCCCTCCGCGAGGTGACCGCCCGAGCACGAACCGGCTCATATGGCGCCTCCTCCAAGCGCGCCAGCCTGGGATCGACCGGCGCCTCCTGCTCCCCGCGACGTCATCAGGGGACGCTGCAGGCGATTATCGCCGGCCCGGGGGGGTTGTCAAGGAACAAGGGCAGAAAGGCAGGAAGGCAGAACGGCAGGAAGGTAGAACGGCAGAACGGCAGGAAGGCGAAAAGGTCGGTGGCCCAGGTCGGCGCGTTGACATCTGATGCGGTATGCGAGGTGATCGCGCCCGTGAGGACCACGCTCGATCTGGACGACGACGTGTTGCAGGCCGTCAAGGACCTGGCGGGACTCCACGGCGTGACGGCCGGCAAGATGTTGTCGGATCTGGCTCGCCAGGGGCTCGCACCCCGCGGCTCCGCACCGAAGGTCCGCAATGGTGTGCCGCTGTCGGATATCTACCGGCTGGGCCTCGCCAAGGAGATGGGCGGACGGCTGGCCACCTTCGATCGGTCCATTCCGCTGGCCGCCGTCAGAGGCGCGACGCGGAGCACCTCGCCGTGATCTCACCGACCGACGCCGGGATCTGAGGACTGAGGCGAGGAACGAGATCCTCGCTGAGCGCCGTCTCGCATCCGCGTATCATGGGTCCACCTGAAACTGGGGGTTCCGCTTGGAGCACGCCCCAGCGTGAGGTTGGCCGGCGCCGTCGTGTTCGCTGGCAAGGGCGCGGGGCGGCTCGATGGTTGGAGGTGCCAATGACGATCCGAATGGTCGGTGCAATCGGGTGGCTCTTCATCGCCGCTGCCTGGACGCTCGCGGCGCACCCGCCACGGGCGGCCTCTCAGACGACCGCCTCTCGTCCGCTCGTCACGGCGGCACAGTACGAGCGCTGGCAGACGGAGCTCTCCAACTGGGGCCGCTGGGGGAAGGACGACGAGCTCGGGGCGCTCAATCTCATCACGCCGGCAAAACGGAGAGCGGCGGCGGCGCTGGTCAGAGAGGGGGTGACGGTATCGCTCGCCTCGGACGCCGCGAAGCAGAAAGACGTCGACGTGCCCTGCCCTGTCGACTGGGCCATGACGTCGGCCTCCAATACGGGAGCGACCGACCGGATATCGTACCCGTGCATCCACGGCGCCGGCGCCACGCATCTCGATGCCTTCGCGCATCGGTTCTTCAACGGCAGGATGTGGAACGGGTACGAGGTGGCTGGACTCGTGACGAAGGATGGCGGCGCCGCCAGAAACTCCGTCCTGACGATGAAGAACGGGATCGTCACGCGAGGCGTCCTGTACGACATTCCCCGGCTCAAGGGCGTGCCGTACCTGGAACCAGGTACGCGCATTTATGCCGCGGACCTGGAGGCCTGGGAAAAGAAGGCCGGCGTCAAGGCGGGACCCGGCGACGCGCTGCTGCTCAGGTGGGGACGCTGGGCGCGACGCGCCAGGCTCGGGCCGTGGCCGATCGATGAGGGCTCGGCCGGGCTCGACAACTCGGTGCTGCCGTGGCTGAAGCAGCGGGATGTCGCGGTCATCGGATGGGAGACGCCTGCATACGTGCCGCAGCCCCCGGGCGATCTGCCGCGGCTCGCGGTGCACGATTTCGTCTTGACGATGCTGGGTGTGCACCTGATCGATCGCGCGGACTTCGAGGCGCTCAGCGAGGCAGCCGCGGCGCGCACGCGGTGGGAATTCATGCTGACGATCGCCCCGCTCCCGATCCCGAATGGGACGGGCTCGCCCGTCAATCCGATCGCGGTGTTCTAGGGGGTTCCCGCCGCGAGTTTGCGCAGCAGGTCGGCCGTCACGGGGCGGGGACGCATCGGGTTCTGCGCGACGTCAAGGGGCGTGCGCCCCTGCCGATCCTTCAGATCGACTCTGGCGCCATGCTCCGCGAGGAACCGGATGATGCTGTCCGCCGAGATGCTGGCGGCGCCGTGCACGGCGCTCTGGCCCCCGCGGTTGACGGCGTTGAGGTCCCCGCCGCCCAGTTCCAGCGCCAGTCTGACGGCCTCGAGTAGCCGTTGCTCCGAAACCATGCGCGAGTCGGTCTGCCCGACGCCCGCCGCCACCATCAGCGGCGAGGTCTGATTGTTATTGGCCTGCGTCGAGTCGGCGCCGGTCTTGGCCAGGACGCGCATCATCTCCAGCTCGCCGATGCGGGCCGCCAGCCAGAAGGGCGTCGCGCCGGCGTAGTCGGCCCTGGACACGTAGTCGCCACGCCTGAAAGGGAGGCCCGCGGTCAGCCGGGCGTTTGGATTCGCGCCGTGCGCGAGAAGCATCCCGACGAGCGCCGGCTTGCCCGTTTCCACGGCGGCGTGGAGAGCGGTCATGCCGAAACTGCCGGCGTGGTTGGGGTCAGCGCCCTTCTCCAGGAGGAGGACGCCGAGCGCTTCGTGACCGCTCGGCCTCGGCACGAGGCGATAGTCGGT
>CAZCEL010000384.1:0-5122 GCA_964497175.1 uncultured Bifidobacteriaceae bacterium | reverse complement strand
AGATGTGTATAAGAGACAGGAGTCGTGCCATACATTCACCATACAACGAACGGGCCCTCGTCGGCAATCAGTGCCGCCAGGCCCCCGGGCGTGAAATTTCCCATCAACCGCCCTGAATTCGCCATTACAATTCGCCGAACATCTCACTTCCAGGAGCCAGCCATGACACGCAGCCTGACCGCCGTGATGGTGCTCGCCCTCGTGCTCGTCGGCGTTCCAGCCAGCGCGCAGACCACCGCCTCGTCCTGGGTATCGGGAATCGCCAACGAGACCCGCGTCGTCAACAACGTCACCTACCTGACCGCGAGCGGATGGGAGGCCAAGCTCGACATCTACACGCCTCAAGCGCCGGGCCCGCATCCCACGATCCTGCACATCCACGGCGGGGGGTGGGTAGGCGGCAGCCGCGAATCGGTGCTGCTGCGGGCGATGCCCTACCTCGAGATGGGCCTCGCCGTCGTGAACGTGTCGTACCGGCTCGGGCAGGTCGCCGAGGCCCCGGCGGCCGTCGAGGATTGTCTGTGTGCGCTGCGGTGGGTGATTCGCAATGCCAAGCAGTACGGCTTCGACGTCGGCCGCATCGTGGTGACCGGCTACTCGGCGGGCGGCCATCTGGCACTGACCACTGGGATGGTCCCCGCCTCGGCCGGACTCGATCGACAGTGCCCGGGGACCGAGGAGCTCAAGGTCGCCGCGGTCGTCAACTGGTACGGCATCACCGACGTGGCGGATCTGCTGGACGGCACGAACATGAAGCCGTATGCCGTGCAGTGGCTGGGCAGTCGCCCGGACAGAGTCGAGGCTGCCAGGCGCGTGTCGCCGCTGACCTACGTCCGCAAGGGGCTGCCGCCGATTCTCACCATCCACGGCGACGCCGATCCGACCGTCCCCTACGCGCACGCCACGAAGCTGCACGCCGCGCTCCAGCAGGCCGGCGCGACGAGCGAGCTCGTGACAATCCCGAACGGACGGCACGGCAACTTCCCGTTGCCCGATCAACTCCGCGCCGTCGAGGCGGTGCGAGCGTTCCTGGCCAGGCATGGGATCGGCCGGCGAACAGCCGCGCCGACGACAGGTGGTGGCGGTCAGTAGGAGTTCCCAATGCAGCGAATGAAGCAGTCACCCGCAACTCGCACGACTCGATTGTCAATCGCCGGCGGCGCGACCGCCCTCCTGCTCATAGCAGCGATGGTCCCCGTTCTTCGGGGCCAGGCGCCAACCGGCCGTATTGCCTTCACGCAGGCGCAGGCGGCAGAGGGCGCCCCCGTCTACACGCAGCGGTGCGCGAGCTGCCATGGCGCGCGGTTGGAGGGCGGCTCGGCGCCGCCGCTTGCCGGCCCGAAGTTTCTCGAGAGCTGGGCCGTGCCTGGCCGTTCACTCGACGACCTCCTGTTCATCATCCGGTCGACGATGCCGAAGAACGAGGGTGGGACGCTGAAGCCTGAAGAGTACGCCGCGGTGCTGGCGTACATGCTCGAGCGCAACGGCTACCCCGCGGGCGAGCGTGAGCTCGTCGAGTCGGCCGCCTTTGGAGGCGTTCCCCTGACACCACCGTCCGGCGTGACGCCAGTTATGAAGGCAGTTCCGGACTTCGTCGCCGGGCCGGGCGGGACCTTGCCGAAAGCATCGGGGCCGACGCACCAGGACTTGCTGGCGGCGACCGAACGCGGGCGCGACTGGCTGATGCACACGCACGATTACTCGGGGACCAGGCACTCGCCGCTTTCCCAGATCACGTCGGCCAACGCCGGGCAGCTGCGCGTCGTGTGCGCGTACCAGGTCGGCGAGACCGGGAATTTCCAGACCGGTCCCATTGTCGACCGCGGCACGATGTATCTCACGAGCCCGTACGCCACGATTGCGCTCGATGCGACGACGTGCCGGCCAAAATGGCGTCACGTGTGGACGGCGCGCGCGCAGGACCGCCCCTTCAACAACCGCGGCGTCGCCGTGAAGGATGGTCGCGTGGTACGGGCGACGGCGGATGGCTACCTGCTCGCTCTCGATGCGGCGGACGGCAGGATGCTGTGGGCGCGCCGCATCGGCGACACGACGATCGGCGAAACCTTCACGATGGCGCCGCTGGTGTTCGACAACCTGATCATCATCGGGCCGGGGATCAGCGAGTTCGCCATCAAGGGGTGGGTCGGCGCGTTCCGACTCGACACGGGCGAGCGCGTCTGGCGTTTCAACATCGTTCCCGCACCCGGGGAGCCTGGCGCCGAGACATGGAATCAGCCGAAGGAGTTCCCGGTTGGCGGAGGCGGCGTCTGGACGGCGCCGACCCTCGATCCCGAGCAGGAGCTGCTGTACGTCGCGACGGGAAATCCCGCGCCGGATTTTCCCGCCGCGCTTCGAGGCGGAGTGAACCTGTATACGAACTCGGTCGTCGCGCTCAACGTGCGCACCGGGAAGCTGGCGTGGTACGACCAGCTCGTCCCGGCCGACAACCACGACTGGGATTTGACGCACGCCAGCCCGCTCTATAAGGCGACCATCGGCGGCCGCGAACGCAAGCTCATCGGCACGGTCGGCAAGGACGGCATCCTTCGCGTGCTGGACCGGGATTCGAAGGCGCGCGTGTTCGAGACGCCCGTGACGACGATCCAGAACGCCGAGGAGCGCGTAACCGAGAAGGGCACCCACGCCTGTCCCGGTCTGGTGGGCGGCGTCGAGTGGAATGGCCCATCGCACCATCCGCAGCTCGGTCTGATTGTCGTGCCCGCTGTGGACTGGTGCGCGACCTTCTTCATGGACCCCAACCCTCGGTTCGTGCAGGGCGGCATCTTCCTGGGCGGCCGATCGGTTAACGACGCCCAGTCGCAGGGGTGGATCACCGGTGTTGACGCCGTCACCGGCAAAGTGCGCTGGCGGTACCGGTCGCCGCGTCCGGTCGTCGGCGCCGTCACGACCACGGCGGGCGGCCTCGTCCTCGCGGGCGAGCTGACGGGCGACTTTGTAGCCTTCGACGCCAAAGACGGCTCGGTGCGCTACCGCTTCAACACCGGCGGCCCGATTGGCGCCGGCATCGTCACCTACGAGGCGGGCGGCCGGCAGTACGTCGCGGTTGGGTCGGGGCGGCCGTCGGGGTTCTGGGTGCAGGAGCACACCGGAAACCCGATGGTCATGGTGTTCGCGCTCGATGCTGCCGCGCAAGCGCGCTGAAAGCCATCAGCGATCAGCTTTCAGCGTTCAGCCGTCAGCTGTCAGCTCCCAGCCATCAGCTTTCAGCGCAACCTCACTGCTGAAGGCTGACCGCTGACGGCGAATCCGTGCATTCCAGGGCAGGCCCTACTGACAGACCCTCCGAGGACGATAACGGGGGGTGAGGTTGTCATGCTGTCCTATGACAGTTAGGGTCCGGGCCCTTTCATGCTGGTCCAACTCAGCTTCAAGTCCGGCAAGGCCGTCTATCTGCAGCTGGTCGATCAGGTCAAGCTGGCCGCTGCGACCGGCACGCTGCGGGCCGGCGAGGCCCTGCCGGCCATTCGGCCGCTCGCCGAGGAGCTGCGCGTCAACCGCAACACGGTCGCGAAGGCGTACGCGGAGCTCGAACGGCAGGGCGTCATCGAGACCATTGTCGGGAAGGGCTGCTTCGTTCGGACCAATGGCTCCCCGTTCACGAGGGATGTGCGACGCAAGCTTCTGGCCGAATCGATCGACCTGGCCGTCGTGCACGCCCATCACTTCCAGGTCGACAAGGACGAGTTCCTGCGCCTGGGTGAAGAACGATTCGACGCGCTCGAACAGAGGCGGGCGCGCGCCCTGCGGGGGGTGAACAACCATGAGCAATGACCCATCCGTGATCGAGATTCACGACCTCGTGTACCGCTACGGCCGCACCGACGCCGTGGACGGGCTCAGCCTGCGGGTCGCCGCCGGCCACTGTTACGGGCTGTTCGGGCCCAACGGCGCCGGCAAGACCACGACGATCAGGTGCCTGTTGAATCTGGCCCGGCCGACGAGCGGCGAGATCAGAATCTTCGGCCTGGATCCGATTCGCGACGAAGTCGCGATGAAGTCGCGCGTAGCCTATGTGCCCGACCAGGTCGCGTTCTACCCCTGGATGACCGTGGACGACACGCTCGGCTACTTCGCGTCCTTTCGGCGGCGCTGGAACAAGGCGACCGAGACGTCGCTGCTCAACCGGTTTCGCCTGGATCCCCGCCAGAAGACGAGCCACCTCTCGAAAGGGCAGCGCACGCAGCTGGCGCTCGTCTGCGCCATCTGTCCGGAGCCCGAGCTGCTGGTGCTCGACGAACCGACGTCGGGCTTGGACCCAATCGTCCGCCGCGAGTTCATTCGGACTGTGATCGGCGCGTATCAGGACGGCGACCCGGGCCGCAGGACGGTGCTCGTCTCGACACACCTCATTTCAGAGTTCGAGGGCTTGATCGACGAGTTCACGATTGTCGACCGCGGCCGCAACGTGCTGACGCTCGATGCCGACGCGGCACGGGAGCGGTACCAGAAGGTCCACGCTCGTTTTGCGACCGACCCGGGGCGGCTCGATCTAGCTGGCGCCACGATCCTGCGTCAGCACGGGTGCGAGATCGAGGTCATGGTCAATGCCAATTCGGCCAGGGTCATGGAACAGCTGCGCTCGCGCTCGCCCGAGACGTTGACGCTCGAGGCGCTGCCTCTTGAGGAGATCTTCGTGTCCACCCTGCGGCCTGAAGAGGCGGTCGCATGACTCCGGCGTTGGCGGTGTCCCCGGCTCTCTCGAAGGAGATTCGGGCTCTGCTCCCGTTGTGGGGCGGCAGCATCGCCGCACTGGTTGCCGCGTCGGTGTGGCGGCAGGACGGCCCGCTGGACGTGGGACTGTATGCGTATGTCGTGGGATCGCTCGCAATCGGCGCGCATTCGATCGGTCAGGAGTATGCGCACGGCACGTTGCCCATGCTGCTGTCGCAGCCGACCGATCGGCGGCGTGTGTATGTGCTCAAGTTCCTTGTCTCGGCTGGGATGCTGCTGACGCTGGCGGCCCTCGCCGGGGCGGCAGTCTCGGGCGGGTCGCGACCAGAACGGTGGCAAGTCGCCCTCTTCGTCCTGCCGGCGTTCCTGGGCCTGTTCGCCGTACCGACGGTGCACCAGGTGCCGTCGACGGTCGCCGTCTTGGCGT
>CAZCEL010000383.1:0-5125 GCA_964497175.1 uncultured Bifidobacteriaceae bacterium | reverse complement strand
GTGGTCGCACACGAACCCGATCGGCGCGACCAGAAACCTGCGCACCCCGCGGGCCACACGATGTCGAATCAGGTCGCTCAGATCCAGGCCCATCCACGGCTCGCTCGTGCGGCCCGCGCTCTGAAACGCCCGGCGGTACCGCGGCAGGCCGGCCCTGGCGGCGACGGCTCTCGCTGTCGCGGCGACCTCACGCGCGTAGCGGTCGCCACTGCGAGCCGCGCGGGCAGGCAGGCTGTGCGCCGTGAAGATGACGTCTTCGTCCGCACGCGGCCGGGCCTCGCGCACGCGCTGGGCGAAGGCCTCGACGAGCAGCGGGTGATCGTGAAACGAGAATACCGGCTCCAGGGTGAGGCCCGGCGGAAGAGCGGCTGTTGCGGCGTCGAAGTACTTCGCGACGCTGAGCGTCGAGAACTGCGGCGCCAGGGGGATGCCGACCACCCGGCGAACGCCCTGGGCCGCCAGCATCGCAACGGCGTCGCGGATGAACGGCCGCCAGTTGCGCATGCCGACTTGGATGCGAACCGAGGATCCGAGACGGCTTCCGAGCGCCTGGGCTTGTGCGAGCGTGAGGTCGGTCAGTGGGGAGCGTCCGCCGATCGCCTCGTAGTTCCCACGCATCTCGGCCACCAGGTCGGCCGACGGCTCGCGTCCGCCACGGACCAGCCGCAGGTATTCCGGCAGATCGTCCAGCGAGTCCGGCGTGCCGTGGGCCATCAGGAGGACTCCGCTGACGCTCATGCGAACCGCGTCCTCTGGTGCACGAACCTGGCCAGCGCCTGCACGTGCTCGAGCGGTGTCGAGGGCAGAATGCCGTGACCCAGGTTGAAGATGTGTCCGGGCCGTCCGCCCGCGCGCGCCAGCACATCGTCGGCACCGGCAATCGCCCGATCGATGGGTCCCAGCAGCAGTGTGGGATCGAGATTGCCCTGGACCGCGCGGTCAAAGCCGATGCGTTCCCAGGCCTCGTCGAGTGGCGTGCGCCAGTCGGCCCCGATGACGTCACCTCCGGCTTCGCGAAGCTCTCCCAGGATCGCGCTCGTGCCGACGCCGAAATGAATCGTCGGCACGCCATGCCTCGCCAGTGCTGCGAAGATGCGCGAGCTGTGCGGAAGGATGAACTCGCGATAGTCGCGCGCGTTCAGCGCGCCGACCCAGGAATCGAACACCTGGACGGCGTCGACACCGGCTTCAATCTGCGCGCTGAGATAGTCGGCCGCGACCGTCGCCAGCTGATGGCAGAGCCGGTGCCACGCGTCAGGCGTGCCGTACATGAGGGCCTTTGTCCGCGCGAACGAGCTGGAGTGGCCGCCCTCGATGGCATACGAGGCGAGCGTGAACGGGGCGCCGGCGAAGCCGATGAGCGGCACGCGTCCGCCAAGCTCACGCTTGACCTGGCGGATCGTGTCGAGCACGTGCGAAAGCGCTTCGCGTGGCTCGAAGCACCGAAGACGGTCGACGTCTGCCGCCGACTGAATCGGGTTGTCGATGGCCGGGCCTTCACCCTGGATGAAGTCAAACCTGATACCCATCGGCTCGAGTGGCAGCAGGAGGTCCGAGAAGAGGATGGCCGCGTCCACGTCGATGCGCCGAACCGGCTGGAGTGTCACCTCCGTGGCGAGGTCGGGCGTGCGACACAGATCGAGGAGCGAGTGGCGCTCGCGGAGCGCGCGATACTCGCGCATGTAGCGGCCAGCCTGGCGCATGAACCAGACAGGGGTCGCGTCCACCCTCTGCCGGCGGCACGCCCGGAGGAAGCGGTCCCCGGTGTCTTTCAACGCGTCACCCTGTGGATTCTGTCGCTGCAAGTAGTTGAATCCGTCGCGGTCATTGTAGCCGACGCGTCGGAGCCCAAGCGGGCCGTGCCGTGGGCTCGTGCTAGAATAGCCAGTTTCGTCTTCGTGTACGTGCAACCGCGTCCTCACACGCATCGAGCCGTCGGAGTCGTCGGAGGGGCCAGGTCCGAGCCCGCGGTGCCGCAACCGCCACGGGTTGCTGAATCTGGCGGAGGATGGAGGGTCTGGTGAGCCCGATCCTGGTGCGGCCAGTCCGCGAGCAACTCGAGCACGATCGAATCATCCGCCTGATTCAGTCCAGGAGCCGGCGCCGCTACGAGGTCGGAGTCAATCCGGGCATCGAGCGGAACGCGGCCGTCGGCGGCGGCGCGCTCGCCACCTATCCCGATGTCGTCCTGATGACGCCGGACCGCGGGCGCCGCGTCGAGGCGATCGTCGAGGTCGAAACCGGCGAATCGGTCAACCATCTCGAAGCGTTGTCCCAGTGGCGAGAGTTTTCGAAGCTCCGACCCGCCTTCCATCTCTACGTGCCTGCCGGAATGGTCGATGTCGCCCGTCGGCTGTGCGAGGACAACCAGATCGTGGTGAACGAAATCTGGAGCTACCACTCGGTTGGCGAGGACGTCCGGTTTACGATGGTCCACCGCACGCGCGACGCGGCGCCGGCCACACCGCGCCGCCCGGTCCGCCCCCCTGCTGCGCGCGCCAAGCGTCTGGTCGCACGCCCCACTCGCCAGCAACGCGCTGCCAGGGTGGCCGGCCGAGGGAAGGCCCGGCGCTCGCAGAAGCGCAAGTAGCCCACCCAATCGTGCCGTTCGTAAGGTTCTCCCGCGACAGGCGAGGCTACGAGCATGTCTATCTCATGGACATTCCGCCACGCGGCAGCGGCGCTCCGCCGCGGATGTTGTACTGGTTCCGTACTCCGCCGGGTGTGAAGGTCGGGCGACAGCCGTTCGATCCCGAGTCACGCAGGGTGCTGCAGGCCGAGTACCCGGAGCTGACCTTCGACTGGGACGCGCTGGCCGCCGCGCGGATGCCGAAGCCCGTCAGCCCGGACTGGCGCGAGCGGCGCGGCGCACAACGCCTGGCCAGGCGGCCCCGAACAGAAATCGGCACGCGTGAAGGTGTCGAGGACACCGAGCCCGGCACTCCCACACCAGGGGAGGATGCGGCAGCAGGCACGGGCGCTGGTTCTCCGCCAGGTGGCCCGAATCGGGAAGGCCCGGGACGCAGGCGTCGCCGACGCCGGCATCAGGCCGGGGGGCCGGCGCCTGAGGCAGCGGCCAGTGGGCCGCCGGCCGCTGGGCAGGGCCCGGGCCAACACGAAGAAGGCTAGATGCTCGCGGATTGATGGTGGCATAATCAGGCTGCTATGAGCCTGAAAATACGCGTGTTCGGATCCGCAGCTTTCTGGACAGCGCTGGTCATGGGGCTCGCGGCGCAGGCGCCTCCCGTTCCGGCGCAGCCGCCCGAGCAGCAGACCCCGAATTTCAGGGTCCAGATCGACGCGGTCACCATGGACGTGATCGTGAAGGATTCGCAGGGGCGGTTTGTTCCCGACCTCAGGAAGGACGAGTTCGAAGTCTACGAAGACGGGGTCAAGCAGGACATCACGTCGATGACGATGAGCCATGGCGGCCGCGTGACGAGCCTGCTCGAGGCCCCTCCGCCGGCCGCGCCGGAAGGCATCATTCTGCCGCCCGTCCGACGCGTAGCCGACACCTCCGGCCGGATCTTCATGTTCTTCGTGGACGACCTGCACCTCCAGTTCCAGAGCTCGGGCCGCGTCCGGGAACTGTTCAAGAAGATCGCGAAGAACCTGGTGCACGACGGCGATTTGTTCGGCATCGTCTCGAGCGGCCCCTCATCGATTTCGATCGACATGACCTACGACCGGCGTCGGCTCGACGAGGCCATCAACAAGATCGCCGGCAGCGGGCTGAAGCCGAGCGAGATCATCAATACGGGCTCGCAGAGCCTGTCCGAGCTGCGTCATAACGCGCACGTGGCGTTCTCGACGATGCTCGAAGGGCTCAATAACCTGGAGAAGGTGCACAACCGCAGAAAGGCGCTCATCTGGGTCTCGGAGGGCTACGACTTCAATCCATTCCAGGACGCACGACTCGGGCTGCACGGTCCGAGCTCGCCGTTCCTGCAGAACCAGTTCGGCCTCACGTCGGCCGGTCTGGAGCGGACCGACGACAATAGCGGCGGACCGTCGCGGGCCAACGATCCTGACGTTCAGCAGCAGAAGCAGAACGAGACGTTCAGCGACGCCGACCTGGCCTTCGAGCTCGGCGAGATCACGCGCGCGGCCAACCGCGCGAACACCACGATCTACACGATTGATCCGCGGGGCCTGATTGCGGGGACCGACATCGACGAGCCCGTGGACCCGCAGGAATGGAACGCGTTCATCCGCAAGACCCAGGACAGCATGCGCGTGCTCGCCGAGGAGACCGGCGGCCTGGCGGCCGTCAACATGAACGACTTCGACAAGGCGCTCAAGCAGATCGACAACGCGTCGAGCGACTACTATGTGCTGGGCTACTACTCGAGCAATCCCGATCCGACCAGACGCCGGCGAAAGATCGACGTGAAGGTCACGCGCAAGGAGCTGGATGTGTATTCCCGAAAGGAGTACGTGCTCCGGCCGCCGCGCCCCGCCCAGCAGAGCGTCAAACCCTGACGGGCGCGTGGGCCGTCAGCGGACACTTGCCGACCGCCCCCGGACGAGCGGCGTCGCTCTGCTCTCCAGGTGAGCCTTGCTCATGACGGCTCGGCCGCGAGTCGGGAGCGCCAGCGTCGAGAGGACCGTTTCGACGCGGTCCGCGGCGTGCGCCAGGTACTGGGCGTCGATGTCGGACCCGTAGAAGTCGATCCCGAGCCTGGCGCACGCGACCGCCGTGCTGCCGAGCCCCACAAACGGATCCATCGCCACGCGGACTCGGGACAGTCCGTGCAGGCGCAGGCACTGCTCCGGCAGCCTCGCCGGGAACGTCGCAGGATGCGGGCGATCGCGGTCCCGGCGCTGAATGGTTTCGTACGGAATGAACCAGGTGTTGCCGCGGCATCGGATCCCGTCGGCCGCTCGGCGCCAGCGACTGACGTTTGACTGATCCTGATAGGGCACGCCGAGCGCCAGGCGGTCCAGCTTGGTCCCGCCGCCCGGCGTGAAGTGGAACACGAACTCGTGGCAGTCGTTCAGGAACCGATCGCTGTTGATCGGCTTGTAGTGTCCAATGGCCAGGTCGGCCTGCAGGCCAGCCGCCGCACCCGCCGATCCGTGGTCGATGGCGATGGACTTGATCCAGTGCACGATGTTCTGCAGC
>CAZCEL010000382.1:0-5139 GCA_964497175.1 uncultured Bifidobacteriaceae bacterium | reverse complement strand
CACGGCGCTGGTCGAGAGCCCGCCCTTCCAGCTCCGCCTCGCCGGCCCGCGCCCGCAAGATGCGGCCGCACGCGCCTCGGCCGACACGAGCGTGAAGAACTGATACTGAAAGCGCACTCGTCTCCAGCTGATCGCTGGTGGCTGATCGCTGAGTAGTGCCTGGAGGTCGTGATGAGAAGGTCTGCATACCTTATCGTGTGTGGCGCGCTGGTCGGGACGGGCGTGTTCGTCGCGTTCGTCGAGCCGACTCGCGCGCAGAATCGGGGATCGGGCGTGATCGCGGGCTCCGTGACAGCCGACCGCGGCGAGGTGCGGGCATTAAGAGTCAAGGCCACCGACACGGTGCACCGGATGGCCTACACAGTATTCACGAGCAGGGGCCGGTACCAGATCAACCACTTGCCTCCGAGCACGTACTCGGTTCAGGTGGTCGAGGATGAGTTCCAGGCTGCGCCCCAGACCGTCGAGGTGCGGGCCGGCCAGACGCAGACGGTGAACATCGCCTTGACGTTCAGGGAAGTGATCGTACAGGGCGCCGGCGCGCGCGGGGCCGTTGGGCAGGAGAACTACGGCGCTGCACGTCGCACGAATGACGGCGGGCTGGTGGAGCTCGTGGAATTCGACCAGCTGTATCCTCCGAGCCCGATTCGCGACGTCATGATCAAGGAATGCTTCGGGTGCCATGGTCCTACTGGCTGGCACAGAAACGGCGCGCGGACCGAGGCGAGCTGGAGGAGAGCTGTCGGCCGCATGTTTGCCGCTGATGGGCGCGTGGCCGGCATGTCGGTGGGCGTCCCGCAGACGACGCACGAGCGTGTGTCGCCGCAGCAGGAGGAGCAGATCGTCAAGTACCTGACCGCGAACTTCGGCCCGGGATCGAAGCTGCGCGATCTGAAGACCGATCCGTTGATCCGCGACGAGGAGGCGCTCGGCCAGGCCGTGTACATCCAGTACGAAGTGCCGCCCCCGACCGGCAAGCCCTTCAAGCAGATCGGCACCTACGGCGGGCCTCCAACGCGCTCGCTCCACTCGGCGTGGGTGAGTGTCGCCCGTCCGGGCATCGTATACATGACGGGCAACCGTTCCGGCTCGATCGTCGCCGTGGACACCAGGACGCTCGACATGGCCGCGCGGACCAGGGAGTGGCGGATCGACAATCCGGAGAACATCATGGTCCAGCCACACGGTCTGTTCGATCGGAGCGACGGCAGGCTCTGGTTCGTGGAGCTGACGGGCGATCGGGTCACGGAGCTCGATCCAAAGAGCGGCCGGATCGAACGCTGGAAGATTCCGACCGAGGGCGGAGGGCCGCACTCCATCTGGCCGGATTCGAGGGGCGGCTTCTGGTACTCCTACTTCGCGGCGGCCGGGAGAATCGGCCGATTCGACGCGAAGACCAAGCAGGTGAAAGAGTACGAGGTCGACAAGAACCTGAGCGGCTACGGTATCGTCACCGACAAGATCGATCGGGTGTGGATGGTGTCGCTGAACACGCCGGTGATCCTGGGCTACAACCCCGCCACCGACAAATGGACGCCGTACCCGATTTCGGTGCCAGCTCGTCGCGTCGCCATCGACTCGAAGGGCATGGTGTGGGCGGCCGGGTACTTCGGGAACAACATCATCATGCTGGATCCGGACACGGGGAAGGTCACCGAGCACAAGATGCCGCTGAAGTACGGCAACCCCTACGACCTGTGGCCCGATCTGGACGACAACATCTGGATCGAGAACGCCGTGTACAACTCGCTGGTGAAGTTCGATCGCCAGACGGGGAAGTTCACGTACTTTCCGTTCCCCGAGCTGAGCGCGCACACGCCGAAGCTGGATCGCGACAAGGACGGCACGTTCTGGTTCACGCTGGGCCGGCCGTCGGGGCTCGCGGCGTTCAAGCCGAAGGGCAACGTGCAGGCGAGGGCCGGTGTGACACAGTAGAACGCTTCAGGAGGGCCGGCGCTGGTGATCGCCAGCGTCGCTCGTGTCGGTGGAAGTCCGGAGCCGCGTCCGATTCTACCGGGCGACCTGCTAATGACAATCAGCGCGTCGTTAGCTGCGGAAACGCCCAGCTCGGACTGGGCGCCGGCAGCGGCCCGCGCGGCAGCGGCGTCCCGGCATTGGCCGCCCGATAAATGATGGACGCCACGATTCCGGCGTTCTGCTGAAGATCGGAGATGCGAAGCCGCTCGAACACGTCCATGTTCGAGTAGCGCGTTCCGGCCTCGGCCTCCACGTCAGCCTGTGTGAAGTGGAACGCCGGGAGCCCGACGGCGGCGAACGACAGGTGATCGCTTTCATGCGCGCTCGACGAGTCGACCTGGGTCATGCTCGTGCGCGCGAACGATGCCATCCATGCCCGAAGCGTCGGAGCGGTTGCCTCGCCGCCCGCCCGCGCGGACAGCCCGAGGATCGGGCCCGTTCCGTCATCGAGGTTGAAGTACGCCGAGAGGGCGGCATGCTCGGGCTTGACACGCATCGTCGCTGGATCGGCGAAGTGCTGCGTGACGTACGCACGCGATCCCATCAGCCCCTGCCCGGATCCGGTCCAGAGCGCCAGCCGGACCGTCCGGTGCATTGACAACCCGGACATTCTCAGCAGGCGCAGTGCCTCCATCGCGACGGCGCATCCGGCGGCGTTGTCGAGCGCTCCGGTCCCCGTATGCCGGGAATCGAGGTGCGCGCCCAGCATGACGACGCCGCGTGCAGGGTCCCGGCCGGGAATCTCGGCGATGATGTTGAAGGAGTCCGGTTCGGCCGTGTGATACGTGTTCATCTCGATCGTGACCGGCGACTCCATGGCCAGCTGGCGTGCGATCCGGAAGTACTGGTCGGCCGCCACGACCACTTGCGGGGGAACGGCATCGGGCCACGGATAGAAGCCCGGGCCGCGGACGATCGCATCGTCACGCAGCCGGCCATCGCCCACGAGCAGCGTGCCGCGCTCGACGCGCCCCGGTTCGAGCAGTGCCGCGACGTCCTCGTTCACGAAGAACGCCATCCGCCTGCGGGCGAAATCCAGATCATGAGGTGGCCGGGATGGCCAGGGCACAGCGTCCGCGCTCGGGCCCGCCGAGGGCACTGTGAGCACAAACTTTCCGCCCAGCTTGCCGCGGTGACGCTCCATGTCGGCTTCACTCTCGACCGGCGCCAGGACCGCTTCGGCAATGACCTCTCCGCGAGTACCGGGCGTCCAGGCCTTCGGAAACGCGAGCAGGGGGTACGCCTGCGGCGCGAGCGCCAGCGCGACGAAACGGTCACTGGTCCATCCCGGTCCAAAGGGTCCCCAACGCTCGAACGCCACGTTCGCGAGGCCCCAGGCAGTCAAGCGTTCGCGCACGAAGTGGGCCGCCGCCCGCAGGTACGGTGAGCCCGTCAAGCGAGGGCCGTAGACATCCGTGAGATGCGCAAGCGTGTCGCGGAGCTGCGACTGCCGCTCGGCCAGCCGGGCGATGTGCGCCAGCGCGTCGACATCAGAGCGCGATCGGCCCTGAGCGATGAGACCGGCCGCCGTCGCGAGGATAGCAGCGGCAGCGAGAGCCAGGCGAGCCCGCCGCGGCGACTCCAGCCCGTGCGCGCCGAACCGTTGGAACATGGATGACACGGGGCGTCCACGTTATCACAGCCCGGGCCGCCACGTGCCGCAGCTGCACCGGGTTACGCGCGCCGGACGCGTGGCAGAGAGTCCGTACAAAAGCTGAGGCGCACGACCACACGGATCGTGCGCCTCGCGACTCGAACGAAGGGCGACCGGATCTTACCGGTCCTTGTCCTTGATGTCCTTCTCGTACGGCGCGCCGGTGCCGGACGACCCGAGGAACAGCTTCTTGCCGTCGGGATACGTCAGGTCGCGGCCGTTCGCCCTGTTGCTCCCGTCCTTGGCCTGGTAGCCGGAGACGTGGATCACAGTGCCGATCGGGAGGGAGTTCCTGTTGATGCCGCGCCGCGCCAGCGTGTTCGGCGTGCCGCCCTCGACCATCCAGACCTCGGCTTTGCCGTCCTTCTTCACCTCGACGTGGATCCATGCATGCGGGTTGATCCACTCGGTCTTGACGACGGCGCCGTCGAGCTCGATCGGCCGGTTGGCATCGAACTCAGCCGAAAAGGCATGATGGGCCTGCACCGGCCCGCCGACCAGCAGGAGCCCCGCTCCCGCAAGCACGATGAAGAGGTTCCTACGCATGACCCAGCCTCCTGTTCGAGATCGTCAACAGCTTCTTGCGGACCTATCTTACGCGAAGTCCGTGCGGTTTGTCAGGCAAGATTTTGCCAGATCGACCGTCGCCGATTCAAGCCCCCCGGAGGCCGCGGCCGGAAAGGCCTTGGGGAGAGCTATTTCCTGGGTTTCAAGGGGCATCGAACGGCTACGAGTCTTGCGGCTGCGTCTTTCCATCGTCCTTCAACCCGACGAGGACGCCGCCCTCGACCCAGCGGTCGATTTCCTGGACCGCCGCGCCACTGACGATCGTCGCGCGATGGATGCGGACGAACCGAGCCTGACAGCAAACGAGCGGCCGGCGCGCGAACAGGCTGCGCTTATAACCGCATCACTGGGGAAGCTTGTACGCGATGTACTCGCCCGGCATTCCCCCGCCGATCGCGAGGACGATGTACTGTCTGCCATTCACCATATACGTCATGGGCGATCCGGTCTGTTGCGACGGCATGAACACAGCTCCGATTTCCTGACCCGTGGCCTTGTCGTAGGCACGGAGCATCGCCCCGCGCCCGTGGGGCGTCGTGGTCACCTGCCGTTCGCCCGCGATGACCAGCGTCTTCGTCACCAGCGTGCCGATGACTCCAATCTGACCCGTCCGTGGAATAGTGAGGCCTTTCAGAGCGGGGTGGTTGCGAATATTGTCGGGAGTCTCGCCGTGGGCAACCTGCCACGCGATCTCACCCTTGTCCATATCGAACGCCGTGATGCGTCCATACGGGGGCTTGATCAGCGGCAGCCCCTGAACGTTCAATCCGCCGCCGAGCGCACCTTCAGCCGCTGCAGCGGCAGCAGTCGCTGGAGACGGCACGACGGCCGGCGCGGGCGATGCTCCACGGCCCGCCGATGGCGCGGCGCCTGGACCGGCCGAAGCCCCTTGACCGGCGTCGCCGCGACCTGCACCGGCCGAACGAGCCGCCGCGGCGGCT
>CAZCEL010000381.1:0-5142 GCA_964497175.1 uncultured Bifidobacteriaceae bacterium | reverse complement strand
CCAACCTGTTCGCCATGCTGCGCGCCGTCGACGGGCCGCCGTTCACCGCCATCGCTGTGATGCCGGTGCCCGACGTCGGGCTGGGCCGCGCCATCAACGACCGGCTGCGTCGCGCCGCCCGCGCGCCCGCCGGCTAGCGCCGCCACCCGTGGCCGCCGCCAAGGTTTCCCCCCTGGCTACCCCCGTGGTCGACCATGACCTGATCGGCGTCCTCGATGTCGAGTGGACCTCGTGGGAAGGCGCGCGGCAGCGCCGCTGGCGGGGCCCCGGCGAGGAGATGGAGATCGTCCAGATCGGCGCCGTCGCGCTCACCGACGACGCGGCATTGGCCGAAACCGCGGCCCTCGACGTGCTGGTGACGCCGCGCATCAATCCCAGGCTGAGCGACTACTTCGTCCGGCTCACCGGCATCACCCAGGCCCGACTCGATGACGAAGGCGTCGATTTCGCGACGGCGCTCGAACGGCTGGTCCGCTTCTTCGCCGCGGGCGTCGGGGCGGTGTGGTCCTACGGCAACGACTACAGGATCATCCAGCGCAACTGCGCCCTCAACGGCCTCTCCTTCCCGTTCGACGCGGCGCTGTTCAGGGATGCCCGCGAGCTGGTCGCCGCGGCCGTCGGGCCCGACGTCGCCGGCCTCGATTCCAGCCGGCTGCCGGAAGCCATGGGATTCGCCCCGCCGGGCGCCGCCCATCAGGGCGTCGACGATTGCCGCTGCATCGCCGAGACGCTTCGCATCCTGCGCCGACGGGGGAAGTTCTAGATTCCCGGAGTTTGGCGTATATTCCCGGGAGCGCCTTGGAGCGGCCCGCCCATGACCAGGCCCGAAGACCTGCCGTACACGCCCTCGCACCGGCGGATGATCGCCGAGACCGGCGGCCTGCGGGTGCAGATCCTGACCCTCGAGCGCGGCAAGGAGGTTCCCTGGCACTATCACACGGAGATCACCGACACGTTCATCTGCCTCGACGGGCCGATGGTCGTGCAAATGAAGGCCCCGCGCGCCGACCGTGAGCTCAAGGCCGGCGAAACCCTCGACGTGCCGGCGCGCACCCCGCATCGGGTGATCGGCAAGGATGGCGGCCGCTGTCGGTTCGTGATCGTGCAGGGAATCGGCGAGCACGACTTCATCCCGGCGGACGGCTGAACCGCCGATCCGGAAAGATCGCCGCCGCAAAAAAAGGCCCCGACGGAGGGTCGGGGCCGAGTCGGCTTCACTCAGAAATCGCGGATCATTCGGCCGCCGCCGGCGCCAGCCGTCGCGACGGCATGGCGAAAGCGAGCGCGGTGACCACCGCGGCGAGCCCGGCCAGGATCATGAACACCCAATAGAAGCCGCCGGTGGCGTGGTGCACCACAGCCAGCATCGGCACCGCCGCCGCGGCGACCGTCAGCGACAGCAGGAATTTGACGGCGTAGGCGCGCGACCGCCATTCGCTCGCGGCATAGCGCGCGACGATGGTGTCGGTTATCGGAATCTGTCCGAACACCAGCAGCATCACCGCGACCGCGACAATCAGCATGTTGCCGCCGGTGGCCACGGCGGCGAGCGCCAGCAGCGGCACCTGGAACATTACCACGCCGACGAATACCGGCTTCAGCGGATAGCGGTCGAGCAGATGGCCGACCACCACCTGCGCCACGGCGGCGACGGCGAACACCAGGAATACCCAGCCGCCGACGCCGGTGGTCGAGGTCGCCAGCCCGCCCAGACGGTCGTCGAACACCTTCGGCATCGAGATCGTCGTGGTGTTGAAGACGATGCCGCCGCACATGACGGCGCCGACGACGATGGCGAACACCCGCTTCAGCTCGGCGCGGCTCGCCTCGATCGTGCGCGCGGCGCGTACGCCGCCGACCTTCGGCTCGCCCTTGCAGAACAGCGCGAACGCGACGCCGGTGAGGATGGAAAGGAGCTCGACACGTCGCTGTATCTGGTGGGATTCCGATTGGAAGACGGTCTGCCGGTGTGGGAGTACGAGGTCGAGGGCGTGCGCTTCGAGAAGCGCGTGCTGATGCCGTACCTCCAGAACACGACGCACGTGACCTATACGCTGCTGTCGTCGCAGCCCGTCCGGCTCGAGCTCCGTCCGCTGGTGGCCTTCAGGCTTCACGAGGCGCCCGTGAATCATCCGGTGCTGGCGCCGTACGGCGTGCACGCCCTCGGCGACCGGTTCGAGATCACTCCTGGCGCGGACCTGCCGTCGCTGCGGCTCTATGTCTACGGCAGCGAGAAGGCGTTCACCGTCATTCCCGAGACATTCGCGTCGCTGACCTACGTGCTCGAGCAGCACCGCGGCTACGAGTGCTGCGGCGATCTCTGGACGCCGGGCTACTTCCGCCTGATGTTGACGCCGGATGCGCCGGGGACGCTCGTGGCCTCGACCGAGTCGTGGGAAACGATCAGCGCGCTCAATCCCGAGGAGCTGCCGTACGCCGAGAAGCGCCGGCGCTCGCGGCTGGTGGAAGCGGCCACGTGTGTGCCCGAGTCCGGAATGGCCGCGGAGCTCGTGCTCGCCGCCGATCAGTTCATCGTCACGCCGACAGGACGCATCGAGGAGGCGGCGCGCGCGCGCGCCGCCTCCTCGATGCGTCCTGTCGGCGTGACGATGAACTGATCGGCGGCGAGCACGAGCTCCGCGGCCATTCCGGACTCGGGCACACACGTGGCCGCTTCCACCAGCCGCGAGCGCCGGCGCTTCTCGGCGTACGGCAGCTCCTCGGGATTGAGCGCGCTGATCGTTTCCCACGACTCGGTCGAGGCCACGAGCGTCCCCGGCGCATCCGGCGTCAACATCAGGCGGAAGTAGCCCGGCGTCCAGAGATCGCCGCAGCACTCGTAGCCGCGGTGCTGCTCGAGCACGTAGGTCAGCGACGCGAATGTCTCGGGAATGACGGTGAACGCCTTCTCGCTGCCGTAGACATAGAGCCGCAGCGACGGCAGGTCCGCGCCAGGAGTGATCTCGAACCGGTCGCCGAGGGCGTGCACGCCGTACGGCGCCAGCACCGGATGATTCACGGGCGCCTCGTGAAGCCTGAAGGCCACCAGCGGACGGAGCTCGAGCCGGACGGGCTGCGACGACAGCAGCGTATAGGTCACGTGCGTCGTGTTCTGGAGGTACGGCATCAGCACGCGCTTCTCGAAGCGCACGCCCTCGACCTCGTACTCCCACACCGGCAGACCGTCTTCCAATCGGAATCCCACCAGATACAGCGACGTGTCGAGCTCCTTTCCATCCTCACCGGCGTCGCGTTCGCGCTGTTCTGCAAGGGCGAGCCGAAGGTCGGCGGCGTACGCGCCGCGCGCACGATCGAGGCGAGCCGCGCCGAGCTGAAGCGGGTGTTCGCCATCGTCGTCGGCGCCGTCATGTGCGGCGGCATCGTCTTCAACACCACGACGATCTCGATGCCGAAGGTGTTCGACGACCGTCTGGGCGGGCTGGCGACCTCGACCACCGGCGTCGGCGGCTGGGTATTCCTGGTGTTCGCCGTCGCCGCCGTGGCGCAGGTGGTGGTCGGCCATCTGCTCGACCGCTATCCGCTGAAGCCGGTATTCGTCGGCGTGGTAATGTTCCAGGTGCCGCTGCTGGCGCTCGCCGCCGTGGCCACCGGCGGCAACATGCTGATTGTCGCGGTCGCGGTGATGCTGCTGGTGTTCGGACAGATTCCGATAACCGACACCATCGTCGCGCGCTATGCCGCGAGCGAATGGCGGTCGCGCGCCTACGCCGTCAAATTCCTGCTGTCGCTGACGGTCGCCGCGGCGGCGGTGCCGATGCTGGCTGTGGTGCACCACGCCACCGGCGGCTTCTATTGGGTGTTCATGATCCTGGCCGGGCTCGCCGCGGTGGTCACCGCGCTCGCTTTCGCCATGCCGTCGCGACGGCTGGCGCCGGCGGCGGCCGAATGATCCGCGATTTCTGAGTGAAGCCGACTCGGCCCCGACCCTCCGTCGGGGCCTTTTTTTGCGGCGGCGATCTTTCCGGATCGGCGGTTCAGCCGTCCGCCGGGATGAAGTCGTGCTCGCCGATTCCCTGCACGATCACGAACCGACAGCGGCCGCCATCCTTGCCGATCACCCGATGCGGGGTGCGCGCCGGCACGTCGAGGGTTTCGCCGGCCTTGAGCTCACGGTCGGCGCGCGGGGCCTTCATTTGCACGACCATCGGCCCGTCGAGGCAGATGAACGTGTCGGTGATCTCCGTGTGATAGTGCCAGGGAACCTCCTTGCCGCGCTCGAGGGTCAGGATCTGCACCCGCAGGCCGCCGGTCTCGGCGATCATCCGCCGGTGCGAGGGCGTGTACGGCAGGTCTTCGGGCCTGGTCATGGGCGGGCCGCTCCAAGGCGCTCCCGGGAATATACGCCAAACTCCGGGAATCTAGAACTTCCCCCGTCGGCGCAGGATGCGAAGCGTCTCGGCGATGCAGCGGCAATCGTCGACGCCCTGATGGGCGGCGCCCGGCGGGGCGAATCCCATGGCTTCCGGCAGCCGGCTGGAATCGAGGCCGGCGACGTCGGGCCCGACGGCCGCGGCGACCAGCTCGCGGGCATCCCTGAACAGCGCCGCGTCGAACGGGAAGGAGAGGCCGTTGAGGGCGCAGTTGCGCTGGATGATCCTGTAGTCGTTGCCGTAGGACCACACCGCCCCGACGCCCGCGGCGAAGAAGCGGACCAGCCGTTCGAGCGCCGTCGCGAAATCGACGCCTTCGTCATCGAGTCGGGCCTGGGTGATGCCGGTGAGCCGGACGAAGTAGTCGCTCAGCCTGGGATTGATGCGCGGCGTCACCAGCACGTCGAGGGCCGCGGTTTCGGCCAATGCCGCGTCGTCGGTGAGCGCGACGGCGCCGATCTGGACGATCTCCATCTCCTCGCCGGGGCCCCGCCAGCGGCGCTGCCGCGCGCCTTCCCACGAGGTCCACTCGACATCGAGGACGCCGATCAGGTCATGGTCGACCACGGGGGTAGCCAGGGGGGAAACCTTGGCGGCGGCCACGGGTGGCGGCGCTAGCCGGCGGGCGCGCGGGCGGCGCGACGCAGCCGGTCGTTGATGGCGCGGCCCAGCCCGACGTCGGGCACCGGCATCACAGCGATGGCGGTGAACGGCGGCCCGTCGACGGCGCGCAGCATGGCGAACAGGTTGG
>CAZCEL010000380.1:0-5177 GCA_964497175.1 uncultured Bifidobacteriaceae bacterium | reverse complement strand
AATCGGCCGCACTGACGGAGAGATTGTCCGTAATCTGGATGTTGCCGTACGACGTGCGATAGTAGCCGACCAGCATGCCGATGCCGGGCCGGAGCTCGTGCTGGATCGCCACGGACATCTGGTTCGTGTACGGCCGGACGTGCCAGCCCCTCGTGACGTCGTCGGCGTACCGCGTGGTGGGAATGGGCGTGCCGAAGCGCTGATTGTCGCGTTTGCCGCACTCGCCGTTCTCGAGCGGGTTGGTCAGGTCGCAGTCAGGCACGAAATCGAGGTCGCTGTCGTTCCACGTGCGGGTTGTCGAGATGGCAATGGCCGCCGCCGGGTTGGTCGCCTTGGTGATCTGGGTCGTTTCGTACGTCGCGTAGCGCCCCCAGGCAAACTTGAATGCGGTCTTGCCGTTGTCGAACACGTCGTAGGCTACGCCCACCCTGGGATTGATGTCCTTCCAGTTGGGGACGTCGCGCACGGCCGCGAAGCTGAACGAGGGTACGAACTCGCCGGCGGGCCGCGTCTGGGCCGGATTGTACGCATTGAGGTAGTCGAACCGGACGCCGAGATTGAGTGTCAGGTTCCCGATCGTCCACTGATCCTGCGCGTACAGCCCCAGCATCAGCTTGAGACGATTGAGCTGGCTGTGCGGGAACGCGCCCTGCCGGAGTTGCTGCGGCACGCGATTTCGAAAGATGTACTGGACGTTGTACAGCGGCGCGACCAGCCGAATCTGGTTCTGACCGGTCATCGTCTGCATGCCGCCCTTGAAGGCGTGGGACCCGGTGATGTACGACACGGCAACCTTCGTCTGGTACGCGTACTGGTTGCCCATGTCGCCGTAGTCCGTGTCGCCAACCAGTGTGCCGGTCGACGCAAAACGGGAGCCGTAGGGAATGTTGTTCGACAGATCGATAACCGGCCGGGCGTTCCCCGTCTCCTTCGGGATGCCGTTAAACTGCCGATCCTGTCTGAGTGAGGCGCCGGCCTCGAACAGCAGGCGCGTTCTCGCCGGGTAGCTCCAAGTCGCCATCCAGTTGTTGTTCGGATAGACGTGGAAGTCCCACGCCGCCTCGGGGTTGGTGATGAAGAAGCTGTAGCACCAGCAGTAGTCCTGCACGTTGCCGCTGAAGGCGAACTTCTGCTTCGACGTCGCCTGCCAGGTCAGCCTGAGCGACGCATCCTTCGTGTAGCGGTCGTAGATGGCCGGCCGGGTCGTGTCGGCTTCGTAAAACAACGTGTTCTGAATCTTGTTGAAGTACACGCCGGCAAGCTGCTCCACGCTGCCCCAGGCGCGATGCGCCGTGTAGAACCACAGCGTGTCTTTCTGTATCGGCCCGCCGAAGCCGACTCCGACGTCGTAGATCTTTCTGACCGACGCGGCAGCCGTCAGGAGGCGGTTGCGGAGGTTGTCCGTCAGGTTGCTGCTCTGAAGGTCGCCGTTGGTACCTTCGGCCAGGAAGGTGCCCCGGAACGTGTTGCCGCCATCCTTCGGAACCATGTTGACGTTCAGCCCCGGGCCGTCGGTCTCGGCCGAGGCGCCGCTCGTCTCCATGACGATCTCCTGCACCGCCATCTGGTTGTACTGGTTGCGGCTGGCCGTGGCCACGTTGTAGGCCGAGCTGACCTTCATCCCGTCCACGGTCCTGATGCCGTTGGGCGACCCGTGAATCTGGTTGAAGCCGAAAACCGGCTCGCCCTTGCTCCCACCAGCCTCCCCGCCGCCGAGCGGGCTCGTGGTGATGGCGCCGAGTGTGAGGGCGGCCAGCGACTGCACGCTCTTGGCCGTCGGCAGCGTGTCGAGCACGTCGCGGGTCAGCACATTCTGTTGGCGCACGTTCTGGGTGTCGACGACCGGGCTCGCGCCCGTCACTGTGATCGTCTCCTGCACACCGCCCACGCGGAGCTCCACATCGATCTGGGCCGTGAAGCCGGTGTTCAGCTCGAGGCCTTCACGTCGTATGGTCGCGAATCCGGGGAGCGTGAACGTTACCGTGTACGTGCCCGGCCTCAGGTCCACGATCTTGTACTGCCCCTGCCCGTCGGTCACAGCAGTGCGGACCTTTTCGATCAGGGCAGGGCTCGAGGCCTCGACCGTCACCCCAGGGAGCAGACCACCAGTGGCGTCCCTGGCTTCTCCGGCGATCGCGCCGGTCGTGGTCGTCTGGGCCCACGCCACGTCTGGCAAAGCCAGGATCACCAACAGGATCGTGACTAAGACCCTACCTTGTCGCGCAAACATGCTCGGGCCTCCCTACCGACGTGTTGGTCGGTGCGACAGAACGGTCCAAATCAGCGGGTATATTACACGACTCGGCACCGGTGTAAAGGTCGCCCGGCAAGGGAAATGTCAAAGCCTGCCCATGCGAGTTTCCGCCATGATGGATCGGTCGGCCGCTCTGAGCCATCGTGGTATCGTGCTCGAGCACAGGAAACAACATGACGCTACGCTCGCTAATCGGCACCTTCTTCGGACTTGCCCTCGCAGTCGCAGTCGGCGCGCCCGGCCTGGCCCGCCAGTCGGGATCGTCGTCTGGCTGGATCACCGCCTGGGCCACCTCACAGCAGGCCCTCGGCACGACGACGATGACAAACGCGACCGTGCGGTTGATCGCGCGGGTGACGATCGGCGGCGACGCCGTGCGGATTCGCCTGGACAACACATACGGAGCGTCGCCCCTTGGGATCGGAAGTGCGTACGTCGGCCAGCGCGTTCAGGGCGCCGCCCTCGCGAAGGGATCCAACCAGCGCGCCCTATTTGGCGGATCGGCAACCGCGACCATCCCGGTTGGCGGGAGCCTTGTCAGTGACGGGATCCCGATGAAGGTGCTCGCCGGTCAGGACCTGGCCGTCAGTCTGTACGTCCCGGACGGCGACGTGCGACCCAGCCAGCACACCGGGGCGCTGGTCACCTCCTATTACAGCCAGAACGGGTCCGGCGACGTGACGGCGGAGGAAACCCGCACGCCGTTCACCGGGACGACCACGGCGATGTGGTGGCTTAAGGCCGTCGACGTGAGGACCTCGGGCGAGGGCGCGATCGTCGCCTTCGGTGACTCGATCACCGACGGCTCGTGCTCCACGGTCGATGCCTCGAATCGATGGGAGGACTGGCTCGCCGTGCGGGTCGATATGGAGGCGCGGCGCCGCGGCGGGGTACGCAAGGCCGTGATCAACGAGGGCATCGGCGGCAACACGATCACCAGGGAAGGCCTCCAGCCGCCGCCCGACAGCACGCCGGGCATCGAGCGGCTCGATCGCGATGTGCTCTCGCATCATGGAGTCACGGACGTGATCCTCTTCATGGGCACGAACGATATCCGGCGCGGGGCGTCCCCGGCGCAGGTGATGTCCGGCATGGAGAACATCGTCAAACGGGTGAAGGCGCGATCGATGCGAATCCACGGCGCGACCATCATTCCGCGGCACAACGCGGCCCCTTCGGCCACCAACACGGGCTGGACCTCGGCCAAAACGGCAATTCGCAACGAGGTGAACCGGTGGATCCGGACCAAGGCTCCCTTTGACGGTGTCATCGACTTCGACCGGGCCGTCCGCGATCCGGCCAGTCCCGACTTGATTCACGCGCCATTCAACTGCGACGACATTCACCCGTCAGCGCGCGGGTACTACGAAATGGGATTCGCGGTGCCCCTTGATCTGTTCCGTCGGTGACGGCTCGTGCCCGGGCCGAGCCGGCTGACCGTGTCGCATCCCATGAGTGATGACCTCGACACGGCCCGGTGCTGGATCGACTCGTCGGCGCGCGTCGTGGTGCTGACCGGCGCCGGCATCTCGACCGACTCGGGCATTCCCGACTTCAGAGGGCCCGAGGGCGTCTGGACCAGAAGTCCCCAGGCGGAAAAGCTCTCGAACATCCACTACTACATGGCCGACCGCGAGGTCCGTCGCCTGTCCTGGCAAAGTCGCGTCGACCACCCGGCCTGGCACGCGCGGCCCAACGCCGGGCACCGCGCGCTCGTCGAGCTCGAGCGTCGGGGGAAACTCCACGCCCTCATCACCCAGAATATCGACGGCCTGCATCAGCGGGCCGGCTGCTCACCTGAGCGAGTCATCGAGGTGCACGGCACCATGCACGAGGCCGCGTGCATGGGGTGCGGGTGGCGCGGACCGATGCTGCCGGTCCTGGACCGCGTGCGCGCCGGCGAGGTCGATCCGCCATGTGAATCCTGCGGCGGCATCCTGAAGAGCGCGACGATCTCGTTCGGTCAGCCGCTGGTGCCTGCGGTGATCCACCGCGCGATGCGCGCCGCGAGCGAGGCCGATCTGCTGCTCGCCGTGGGGTCGAGCCTGCAGGTATACCCGGTCGCCGGCGTCGTGCCCACCGCGAAGGCGGCCGGCGCCCGCGTCGTCATCGTGAACGCAGAGCCGACCCCGCTCGACGACGTCGCGGATGCCATCCTGTCGGCGCCCATTGGAGAGATCTTGCCCGCGCTGTGCGGACTGGCTCATCCTCGAGTTTAGCCGCACTATTTCTTCGCACTCTCCGCCGCCCGTTCCTCCGCGCGATGGCCGGCCAGCACGCCGACGATGCCGTAGTTCCCTTCATGGCACGCGTACTCGAGAATCGGTCCCCCCGCGCGCGTCAGCGGGAGCACTGCGGTCCACGGCTGCGTGTACATCGTTGGATCGTCGACAGTGAACCGGTAGTCGATCGACCGGGCATCGACGCGCCGGAAGCGCTCGGTCACACGAAGCGTCTCTGTCGAGGCGGGGAACCTGAACGTTGTCTTGTCGCTGTAGCCGGTCGTCTCGACGACCAGCATGTCACCCTCCCAGCGTCCGCGCGAGTTCCCCATCCACTGCGGGATGCCGGCACCGAGGTGGAGGCGGCCGTCGAGAGGGATGATGCGCGTCTCGGCCATCATCTCGTACCGGATCGCCACCAGATCGGGAGTCTGCGCGATCTGGTAGTTGTTGTTGTAGCCGGTCGGAAACGGCGGCACGCCGTGGTAGAGGATGCACCGTTCCTGCAACGGTCGATCCACCCACGAATCCGCGGGGCCGCGCTGGCTGCGGGCCGCGGCACGCGCGGCGACGCGCCGCTGACCTTCGGGAGTCAGCATGGGCAGCCGCCCATCCCGCGGATCGATGATGAGCGAGGTCCGCTTGAGCGGCGCGCCGCGATCCCACCACTCGTTGTTGTAGGCGAGCTCGACGTCGGCCTT
>CAZCEL010000379.1:0-5178 GCA_964497175.1 uncultured Bifidobacteriaceae bacterium | reverse complement strand
ACTTGGTCCAACCGACGTCGGGAGGTTTTCCGCTTCGGCGGGGGTGGATGCGTCGATGGCGCGGACGGCGGCTGAAAGAGGCAGTCTCATTGTGGCGGCGCTGGTCGGCGTGCTCGTCTTTCCGCTGGCTGGTGGCGCGCAGAGCGTTATCGCCGGAGTGGTCAAAGATCTCTCAGGGGCAGTCCTGCCGGGCGTCACCGTAGAAGCCGCGAGCGATGTGCTGATCGAGAAGGCCAAGACCGCCCGGACCGACAGCGCCGGCCTCTACAGAATCGTCGACCTCCGCCCCGGGACCTACACGGTGACCTTCACCCAGGATGGCTTTCAGACCCTCAAGCGGGAACAGGTCGAGCTCCCCTCGGAGTTTACCGCCACGATCAACGTCGAGATGAAGGTCGGCGCCGTCCAGGAAACACTCACGATTGCCGTCTCATCACCAGTCGTGGACGTGCAGAGTGCGGCGCACGTGCAGGTGCTGTCGAGGGACATCATCGAGACCATCCCGACCGGTCGCACCATTCAGGGGATCGCCCAGGCCATCGTCGGTATCAGCCTGAACCTGCCGGACGTCGGCGGCTCGCGCGCGGCCACGCAGACCTTCATGTCCGTGCGCGGGCAGTCCCCCTCCAACAACACCGTGATGGTGGACGGCATGACGGTGAACGGGCTCGAAGCCAACGGCGCGGTCCAGGGGTACTTCAATGACGCCGCGAGCCAGGAGATGTCCTATCAGACGAGCGGGATCGGCGCCGACACCTCCGGCGGCGGCGTGCGCCTGAATCTCGTCCCGCGAGAGGGCGGCAACCGCCTGAACGGCGACGCTGCGTGGACGTACCGACCGGGCAGCTGGCAGGGCGACAACCTGACCCAGCGATTGATCGATGCCGGCCTCAGGATCGGCAACAGCATCAAGTACATCTCGGACGTCACCGCGTCGCAGGGCGGTCCGATCAAGCGGGATCGACTGTGGTTCTTCGGCAGCTTCCGCGACTACCGCACCAACAACCGGATCCCCAACACGTTCTACGACGACGGGACGCAAGGCGACGACCTCAATTACATACGGCAGGGCCTCGTGCGCCTGACGCTGCAGTTGAGCGACAGGCACAAGATTGCCGCCTTCTACGACCGCGTTCACAAGTACCGCGCGCACGCGATGCAGAGCCTCACCGATCCGGAGACCGCCTCGGAGGTGTGGCCACCGGTTGATTACCACACGGCGGCCGTCAAGTACTCGAGCCCGGCAACGGCCCGCGTCCTCCTCGAGGCGGGGTATTCGGAGAACGTCGAGTGGCGGGCGGTGGATGGACAGCCAGGGATCATGAAGGAGCGCGGCACGCCGGAATGGTTTGCCACCGCGTCGCGGACGGCCCAGTCCACGACGATCGGCGGACGTACGACGGCGCCGTCGATTGTCGGGCTCGACTATCCGACGCGACGCAACGTGCAGGGCGCCCTCTCGTACGTCACCGGATCGCACCATATCAAGGCAGGCGTCCAGTACCAGTGGGGCGACTTCTATCACTCGAGCGACGCGAACGCCGATCTGACGCAGCGGTACCTGAGGCAGGTGCTGGGTCCTACCGGCGCGATCGAGGGCTTTGTCGGGCCCGCTGACGTGGTGGTCCGCAACACGCCGCTCGAATCGAGGGAGCGGCTGAACTACGACATCGGGCTCTTCGCGCAGGATTCGTGGACGCTCCGCCGGCTGACGGTGAGTGGCGGGATCCGGTGGGAAGCCATCAACTCGCAGGTCGATCGGATGACAGCGGCGGCCGGCCGGTTCGTGCCGGCGCGGACGGCGCCCGAGCACAGGAATCTGCCGAACTGGAGCGATTGGGCGCCACGCCTCCAGGTTGTCTACGACCTGTTCGGTGATGCGAGGACCGCGGTCAAGTATTCGGTCAACCGATACAACGCGGCGCAGGCCGTGGTGATTGCCGCCCTCTTCAACCCGCTCAGCTCGAGTACCGTCGAGCTCACCTGGATTGACGGGAACACCGACAACATCGCCCAGGGCAGCCGCGTGTGGAACGCCGCCGGCACTGCCTACGTCGATTGCGGAGGTGCGCCGTACCCGACGCCAGGCGTCTGCGAGATCAACCTGGGTGCACTGCGCCCCAACTTCGGGCTGTTGTCCGATGCGGGGACGTTTGCCGGATATCCGCGCGCGTACAACATCGAGCACGCGGTCGAGGTGCAGCACGAGCTCATGCCTCGCGTGTCGGTGACCGGGTCGTACTATTTCGGAAGGCACTACAACCTCACGAACCTGTCCAACGCGCTGTTCACGGGAACGGGTCTGCCAACGGGAGGGATCAACCGGGCCTTGCAATACGGCGGCAGCCCGATCGACAACCCGCACTACCGCCCGCTCCACGTCTTCAACCCGATCACGGGCGAGCGCATGACGGTCTACGACATCCTGGCCACGTCGAAGGCGCTCGCCAGCGACATAGTCACGGACTTGGACCCCTCACGGTCAAACCGGTACACGAGCGTGGCCTCCGAGGTCATCGCCCGATTCGCGGGTGGCGCACGCCTCGCCGGCGGCATCTCCTTCGAGCGGGAGCTCAGCACGAACTGCGAGGCCTCGGCCGATCCGAACAACCTCCGGTTCTGCGACCGGACGGACCTTCCGCCGGGCCTCGAGATTCCGTTTTCGACCAACCTCAAGCTGATCGGATCGTACCCGTTACGATGGCAGGGCATCGTCCTCAGCGGCGTCCTTCAGAGCATGGATGGCGGAGCTCGCCCGGTGAGGCTGCAGATTTCGAGAACGGCGAGATATCCGGACGGTTCGAGTCCGAGGTTCCCACGGTGCCCGGCGCCGTGCCCGGCCGGTGCGCTCATCGCTCCGACGTTGAACGGCACGTACTCGGGAACCACACTCACCATCCCACTCTTCCCGAGCGGCTCACGAGGCTATCGCGGCGAGCGCCTGAACCAGCTCGATCTGAAGGTGTCGAAGACGTTCGCGGTGGGCCGGGTGAAGGTGACGCCGTCGTTTGAAGCGTTCAACGTGACGAACCAGGACATGATCATCAGCTACGCCTCGACCAACTACAACACGCCGTCCTATCTCCAGCCGAACAGCCTCCTCCAGGGGCGCATCCTGGGAGTAGGGGCGGGAGTGAAGTGGTAAGGCAGAAAGGCAGAAAGGCAGGAAGGCTGGAAGGGTGCACAGCTGACCTGCTGGAGCGGCTGAGAGCGGCAAGCCCGTGTGGAGGTGGGGCCCGGCGACGCGATTCTCCTTTGAACCGGACGCTCGGCGCTGCGGGCGACGCTCGGACTTCGGCATGAAGCGCCCGCCTGCCGGGCGGACGATGGAACGACTCGCCGAGCCGTGGCAGCCGTTTTCAATCAGTGGCCGCTTGGTACATCTGGCGGATTCACGAATGACGTTTGTTGGCTCGGGAAAACGTGCAGCCTGAGCTGCCGTGCTCGCGTTCATTCCGCGGCAGGAGGCGGACCATGGTCCAACGCTTTACCGCTCGTTCGAGGTTCCTGAGCTGGTTCGCGACCGTGATTACACTGCTGCTTCCGGCTGTCGCACGCGCACAGGAGTCGCCACGCGTCGAGGTGTTCGCTGGCTATTCACATCTGGGAGCCGACTATCACGAGCGCCTGACCAATCTTGGCGGCTGGATGGTCTCCGGGGGCTGGAGGCTTTCCGACCATGTCCGGGTCGTCGGCATGATTGCCAAGTACGAGACTAGTACCTCGATCCGAGCCGCTGGTGTCCACTTCTTTCCACGGTTCAGAACGGCCCGGCCCGTGGAACCGTTCGGCATCATCACAGCGGGCACGCTCGTGTCGCCGTCAAGGCAGACCTTCGCGTTGACGGCTGGCGCAGGAATCGACCGGTCCCTGACGCAACGTCTCGCTTTTCGCATCCTGCAAGCTGACTACGTCTGGTTCGATACATTCGATGCTGACGATTCGCCGACACATACGTTTCGATTGTCGACCGGTCTCGTCTTGCGCCTTGGCCGCTAGCGTCGGCCGCAGGTAGGCAAGGTCACCTTCAAATCCTCGTCCGAGTAGTGCGATGGACCGGCCACGGCACCGGTGGAGGGATCGGCCGCGGTTGGGAGGACCAGTCGAAAGAAGATCGTTGACTGGCCCTGGCAAACGATTATCCTTCGGTGACCTGCGTCTCTAGACATGGAGCCGAGCCCACATCCCGAAAGCCGCCGGCGATCTCTCCTCGTGTCGCCGCTCGAGCCCCTGGTGGCCGGCGGCGCGGCCGAGGCCTTCGAGCAGCATCTCCAGCAGCTGCTCCGCGGCGGGCAGCGCCACCTGATCGTCGATCTATCCGGCGTCCGGGCGCTCGACAGCGCGGGCATCCGCGCGCTCGTCAGGGGCCATACGTCCGCCCAGCGCCTGGGAGGCACTTTGCGGCTGGTCGCACCAGGGCCCGAGGTGGCCAAGGTCCTGGAGTTGTCTCACCTGGGAGGCGTGTTCGACGTCTACGACTCGGTCGAAAGCGCCAGGATTGCGTCCTGGCCCTGGCGTACGATCAGAGTGTGGGCCGCTGTCGCTGCGGTATCGGCCGCTCTCGTTGCGGCCGGACTGCAGTGGCCGGGCGAGCTCCAGGGCGTAACCGACGCCGCGAGCGAGCTCCTGGCTGCCGCTGAGCAAGGCGCGCAGCCCGCGCGGCGTTTTCAGCCGTTTCTGGAGCTCCTCAAGCTCGTCTCGGCGGCGCTCATCGGCCTGGTGGTCACGGCGATCCACAAGCCGTCGCCGCGCGAACGGCCGCAGGCCCGCTCCATGGTGCAGGCCCAGACGCTGCTCTGCGTCTCAGGCGCGATGATGATGATCATCATCGGCAACTCGCTCGCGCGCGCCTTCGGCATCGCGGGCGCCGCGAGCATCATCCGCTTCCGGACGCCAGTCGACGATCCGAAGGACGTGACGATTCTGTTCCTGCTGATGGGGTTGGGCATGTCGGCCGGCCTCGGCATGTTCGCCGTCGCCGGGTTGGGCATGGCGTTTCTGTGTCTGGCCCTGCTCGCCCTCGAACGCATGGCTGACGAGAAGACCCGGCTGATGTCGGTCGAGATCCAGGCGCGCGGCCGCCAGTTTCCCTCCGCCCACGTCGAGGGCGTGTTCGCGCGCCATCAGATCGTGTTCGAGCCCCGCAGGAGCGAGGGTGCCACCGCGCCGAGTCCCACC
>CAZCEL010000378.1:0-5200 GCA_964497175.1 uncultured Bifidobacteriaceae bacterium | reverse complement strand
TGCTCCGCGCCGGCAGCCACCGCGGCGAGCCCGACGTTCTGTGATCGCCGCGTTCACGAGAACTCGACGCACGCCCACATCGAGTCGAATCGCATCCGGCAAGCATATGGCGGACCGCCGGGCTCGTGGCGGCTGCCAACGAGGCTTTCCGCGGCACGCGCGCCCACAGGGCCTGCATCATCAACGTCGAGGGGCGGGAGGGCAGTGTCGATCCGCTCGCCGGATTTCCAGCCTGCCGGATTTCCGGCGCCTGCCGGGCCATCCCTCGTAGAACGGTGGCCAAAAGGCGGGGCACGCTTTCTGCTGCGCCGCCTGATCCGGATGGCGTCGATGGCTGGCGTGGGCCTCTCAAGCGCGCGTTCGTGGTGGTTCGGACGCGACGCGCAGAATCTCAGGTACTGGGAAACCAATTTCCCCTGTCGGGCGGCGTGCCCGGTCCACACCAACGCCGGGGGCTATGTCGCGCTCATCGCGCAGGGCCGGTACCGTGAGGCGTACCTGCTCGCGCGGGGACCCAATCCGTTCGCTTCGATCTGCGGCCGCGTGTGCGCGCATCCCTGCGAGGCGGCCTGCCGCCGCGGCGAGATCGACCAGCCGATCGCGATTCGAGCCATGAAGCGCGTGGTCACCGAACGCTTCGGTGTGGAAAGCGCGGCGACCCACGCCGAGCTGCTCGCTGCGGTCGAGCGGCCGAGGCCGCCCGCGGCAGACCAGGGTCGAGTGGCGGTGGTTGGCGCGGGGCCGGCCGGCCTGGCGTGCGCACACGATCTGGCGCTCATGGGACACCTCGTGACGGTGTTTGATGCCGCGCCGGTCGCCGGCGGGATGATGCGGCTCGGCATCCCGGAGTACCGCCTGCCGCGGGACCTCATCGCCCGCGAGATTGGCTTCATCGAGTCGCTCGGCGTCGATCTGAGACTGGGAGTCGAGGTCGGCCGCGATCCGTCGTTCGCCGAGTTGCGCTCGACGTTCGATGCAGTCTTTCTCGCGCCTGGCTGCCGCCGTGGCAAGGCTCTCAAGCTGCCAGGATCCGACCTGCCCGGCGTGATTACGGCCGTGGACTTCCTCGTCAATCTGAATCTGGGCCTGCCGCTCGAGATCGGGCAGACCGTCGTCGTTGTGGGCGGAGGCAACGTGGCGTTCGACGTGGCCCGCTCGGCGCGCCGATTCGGCGGCACATCACTGCCCGACGAGGAGCACCACAACCTGGCTGCCGATGCCGCGGTGGCTGCTTCCCGGATTCTGCGCAGGCAGGTCACGCTGATGTCGCTCGAGGCGAGGCACGAGATGCCGGCCGACCCCGAGGAAATCGAGGAGGGCTCGCACGAGGGGATCCGCGTTCTCCACCGCCGCGGGCCCAAGGCCGTGCTCGGGAACGGGCGGGTTCGCGCGCTGCGGACCGTGGCCGTGTCCCGCGTGTTCGACGAGCGGGGGAAGTTCGCTCCGACGTTTGTCGAGGGCTCCGACGAAGACATCCCCTGCGACACGGTGATTCTCGCGGTCGGCCAGGTCGCCGACCTGTCCTTTCTCGGCGACGGCCACGGCCTGGAGACGACGCCGCAGCAGACGATCGCGGTGAACGCGGACACGCTCGCGACGTCTGTGCCTGGGGTGTTTGCTGGAGGCGATGTGGTGTTCGGCCCGCGCATCGTCATTGCGGCCGTGGCCGACGGCCGCCGGGCCGCGCGATCGATCGACACGTTTCTGACCGGCCGCCTCGACAGCCCCGTGGAGTACCGCATCCGTGTGTTCCCGACGTTCGGCTACGAGCACCCGTTCGCGCGTGGGGACTTCGAGAAGGTCCCACGCCACAGGGTACCGGTGCTGCCGATCGAGCGCCGGCAGGCGCGCGAGGAAGTCGAGCTGCCGCTGTCGCTGGAGGACGCCAGGGCCGAAGGCTCGCGGTGTCTGCACTGCTGGGTGAACACGGTGTTCGATTCGTCGGCCGTTCAGGGCACCGAGTGCATCCAGTGCGGCGGCTGCGTCGATGTGTGTCCGGAGCAGTGCATCGACCTGGTGTCGATCACGCGCGTGGCGGCGGTCGGCGACACCGCCGTGGGGTTGCTCCCGAACGGCGCTCCACTCGAGCTGCTGGACGACGGTGAAGGAGCCGTTCTTCTGAAGGACGAAACCGCCTGCATCCGCTGCGGCCTGTGCGCCCGGCGCTGCCCCGCCGGCGTCATCACGATGCAGGCGTTCTATCACGAGCAGGAAGCGAGCGTGATGCGACTGGCCGACACGGTGTTGTGAGGATGTGAGGAGGGGAGACCTGCTGTGCCGCTCGTCGACGATCTCAAGGTTCCGCTGAGCATGGAGGAGCGCACGCGTCGTGCGTTCCTCGAGCTGCTCACCCTCGGCGCCGCGGCCGTGGCCACGCTCGGCACGGCCGTGACGGCTGTCCGCTTCCTGTGGCCCGAGGTGCTCTTCGAGCAGGAGACCCGCTTCGTGCTGGGCAAGCCCGAGGATGTCGCGCCCGGAACGGTCCTCGTCCTGCCGGACCAGAGGGCGTACGTGGTCCGCGGCCGCACGGGCTTCTACGCGCTGAGCGCCACGTGCACGCACCTGGGGTGCCTCACGCAGTACCAGCACGACCTGAAGCGGATCTTCTGCCCGTGCCACGGCAGCCGCTTCGACGAGGAAGGTCGCGTTACCAACGGACCCGCGCCACGACGGCTGCCGAGGCTCGGGCTCGCGATCGAAGGCGGCCTGCTCGTGCTCGACGTCGGTCGTACTGTCGGAGAGGAGGCCGTCCTTGAGGTGTGACAGCTGATGACGAGGATGCTCCTCGGTCTGACCGGCGCGCTCACGTCGAACCGGGTCTACCGGTCGATCGTCCGTCATGGATTTGCCGACACGAATCGGAACCGATCGCTCGTGGTCTTCACGAACTTCTTCCTGCACATCCATCCCGTCAAGGTGCGCCGGCGCGCCATCGCCTTCACGCAGACGTTCTATCTCGGCGGTCTCGCTGCTGCGACCTTCTTCGTCCTGGTCGTGACCGGCGTGTTCCTGATGTTCTATTACCACCCGTCGGTGCCTCGCGCCTTCGAGGACATGAAGGACCTCCAGTTCGTGGTCTACATGGGCGTCTTTCTCAGGAATCTGCACCGCTGGGGCGCACACGCCATGGTGACGCTGGCGCTCCTGCACATGATGCGCGTCTTCTTCGCCGGCGCGTACCGGCCGCCGCGCGAGTTCAACTGGGTGCTCGGCGTCATGCTCCTGCTGCTCACGATCCTGCTGTCCTACACCGGCTACCTGCTGCCATGGGATCAGCTCGCGTTCTGGGGCGTCACGGTCGGCACCAACATGGCCGACGCCGTTCCGACCGTCGGCGCGGGCATCAAGTTCCTCCTGCTCGGCGGCCACGAGGTGAACGAAAACGCGCTCCTGCGTTTCTACGTCCTGCACTGCGTCGTGCTGCCCTCGGCGCTCGTGACGATTCTGGCCGTCCACATCTGGCGGGTCCGCAAGGACGGCGGCATCTACCTGGGAGAGGAGTCGAGTACAGGGCATGAAGAGCAGCAGTAGTCGCGCTCCGCAGTTCCGGCTCGATGCCGACGACAACGCCCGCCGCGCCCCGGTTCGCCTCGTGGTGGTTCAGGGCGACCGTGAGCCGGCGGTGGACGAGGCTGACGAGGATCTGGTGATGACGGTCCCGCACCTGGTCGTTCGCGAGCTCATCGCGCTCCTGGCGCTGTCGCTGGGCCTGGTGTTTCTGTCGATCGCGTTCGACGCGCCGCTCGAGGAGATCGCCAACCCTCAGAAGACGCCGAACCCGGCCAAGGCGCCGTGGTACTTCCTCGGTCTGCAGGAGCTGCTCCACTATTACCCGCCGATCGTCTCGGGCGTGCTGATGCCGGGGCTCGTGATCCTCGCGCTGGTCGTCATCCCGTACTTCGACATCAACCTGAAGCGCACGGCGTTCTGGCATCCCCGCACCCTCGCCAAGCTTGCAGGTGTCTGGGCGGCGGTCGCCGCGCTCTCTGGAATCTTTCTCTTCACCGGCAGTCATCCTGTCTGGCCGGTCGTCGGTCCGCTCTGGTTCATCGCCGCTGTCATGACGCTGCCAGCCCTGGCGCCCAACCGCATGGGCTGGCTCGGCTGGCTCGGCGATCGCAGTCTGGCGTTCTGGATCTTCTCGTGGTTCACGCTCGCCGCGGTCGCGCTGACCGTCATCGGCGTCGCCTTCCGTGGTCCGGGCTGGGAGTTCACCCTGCCGTGGCGGGACGGGCTCTACTGATGCGAGCCGCACCACCGACCGATCGTGATCCGCTGAACACGCTCAGGCTCCTGCAGATTCTGGCTGGGATGAGCGTAGTCTTCCTCGCCGCGCTGGCCAGTGCTCCCGTGCGCCCGTACTTCGCCGAGTGGCGATCGGTGCAGGCGGAGTACAACCGGCTGGCCGTCGCATCCGGCGCAAAGCAGGTCCCTGTCGAGCTGAAGCAGATCTGGAGACCTGCCCTCGGGACGACGGACCGGTGCGTCACCTGCCATCTCGGCATGGCCGGGATGGCGGCGCCGATCGCCGGGCACGCGGTCTTCGGGTCCCACCCGGCGATTCCTCACGACGAGCGTCAATTCGGCTGCACGGTATGCCACGGCGGCCAGGGCCGTGCCACCAGTGCCGAGGCCGCGCACGGATTCGTCTCGCACTGGGACGAGCAGATGCTCGACCGCTCCAACCTGGCGGCCGGCTGCGGCACGTGCCACGACCAGTTTCCCGTCGCATCGCGCGCGACGATTCTGGAAGGGGCGCGTCTTGTCGAGCGGCTGGACTGCCTGTCCTGCCATCGCATCGACGGACGGGGACGCGGCGAGGGGCCAGATCTCACCTACGCCGGGCTCCGGGGATTCTCGAGCGCGTGGCACGCCAATCACCTCGGCAAGCATAAGGCTGGCGCGTCGCCCGCCTGGCAGTCTTCGTACGGCCCGGTCGCCGACAGGGACCTGCGGATTCTGGACGGCTTCTTCCAGACGCGCGTGGGCGCTCCTCGAATCGTCGAGGCGCGCGCCGTCGCCTTCGAGCGCGGCTGCCTCGGGTGCCACAAAGTGGGCGGGCTCGGAGGCGACCAGGGCCCTCCGCTCGATGCGGTCGGCCGCAAGCCGGTCGGAGATCTCGGCTTCGCGCACGTCGAGGGCGAGGAAACGGTCACCAACTACGTGCGAGCGCATCTCATCGATCCGCCCGGGGTCGTGC
>CAZCEL010000377.1:0-5216 GCA_964497175.1 uncultured Bifidobacteriaceae bacterium | reverse complement strand
AGTGGGTGGGCTGACCGCGATCCGCGGCGCCGGGCTCGAAGAAGTTGTTCGCGCCGATCGGAATATCCGGCGTTTCCTCGTAGTTCCGGTTCATGTATCCGAAGAACATCACGACCGACCCGTCGGGCTTGCGCTGCCATCCCTCGTACACCGGCGCCACCGTCTGTCCCTTGAAGAATCGGTATTCCTGGGCGTGCGGAACGACGTGTGTCGGCGACACGACCGCCGCCAGGACGAAGGCAAGAAGGGAGCGGGTTGTCCTTGCGACCGACCTCATCTGATCGCTGTTCGCTGACCGCTGTTCGCTGACCGCTGTTCGTTGATCAGGGCTGGCCCTGAGTTGCCGCCGTACGCTTCGCCCGCCGCTCGGCGATCGCCGCCTTGTACTCGTCCTCCGTCAGGTAGCTGAACTCCATCCAGGCGAGCGCCATCTCGTCCGTCGATCGCTGTCCCCAGCCAATCCACGCGGTCGGGTCAGGGTTCGACTTGCTGTTGGCCGAGTTGTCATGCCAGCTGATGAGGTGGAGCACTGTGCCTGCGGGCAGCAGGGGCTGTGCGTCCTCTGCGTACGTGTACTGCAGGTGCCAGTTGAACTGGAAATCCACGCAGTTGATCATCTCGGTCCGCGCGAACGTCGGACCGCCCCCTGGACCTCGTGACGTGTCCGAGCCCTGCGCGGGCGGGTAGACGGCCTCGAGGCACTGGCGCTTGCCGCGGCTGTGCATGTGCGGCTGGAACGCCGTGATCCGCATCGGCCTGGTTACGTGGTTGAATGAATCCGTCCTCGCGTCCGGGACTCCTGGCGGGATGTCTATAGCTTCCTGCTCCTCGGCCACCGCGTTGGGCATGACCCGCGAGTACTGCACCCGCCTGGGCACGTAGCCCCTGGGATGGAACTTGAAGCCGAGGGCCGTGTTGACCGCAGCCTCCTCACCGTACGAGTGCAGATGGAGGTTCATCGTCAGCCTGCTGCCAGCGGGCAGCAGCTTGCCGCTGTCGGCGGGGTAACTCTCGCCGGCCTTTCCGACGGCATACTCGACCAGATGTGCCGACGATCCCTCGGACGGACCTGTCTCCCCGGGCTTGACCGCCTCCCGCCGCGCGATCGCGTTCGCGTGGTGCACGACTTTCGCGCCCTTGAGCGGCTTGATTTCGATCTGCTGGATGTAGCGATCCTCGGTCAGCCCCGTGTCCTCCATCTCGACGTTCATCCACTGGTCGGATCCGAAGGCCGGCAGCATGATGTCTTTCTTGAGGTGGACGATGAGGTCCGGCTTGAAGCTGAACTGATCCTCGGCCGCCCAGACGAGAGACGACGGCATGTCAGCCGGGCTGCCCTGCGGCGCACCCGCGTCCGCCCATTTCACGATCGTCTGGATCTCGGCGTCCGACAACGACGGATCGTTCTGGAAGCTCTGGATGCCGACGTGCCGGTCGATGTGCCACGGCGGCATCTCGCGGCTGGCTACACGCGCCTTGATCGATCGTGCCCACGGACGCGCGTCCTGGTAGGTGACGAGCGACATGGGCCCGATGCTGCCAGGCCGATGGCAGCGTTCACACGAGCGCTGGAAGATTGGCGCCACGTCCCTCGAGAAGGTCGGCGCACCCGACCGCGAGGATTGTGCCCACGCGAACCCGGCTCCGGAAGACCCGCACATGGCCACGACTCCCGCGGCTGCGACGAACGCCCGCCTGAAGCTCCGCCGAGTTTTCACAGTAGCCATGGGTCTCAGCCTCCGGTTGATAAAGTTATACACCGCTCGGCGCCGTGTTGGTCAGCGTTTTTCGGCCGGCGCTCTTGTAAGATGAGGCCTGACGGTCCGGTCGCGCCGGAGTGGGTGTCAGGCGGGAGCGGGGGGGACGCCGATGATCGGATTGCCCAACGGCCACGTGAAGATCGCCGCGCTGATCCTTGTGGCGATGCTCCATGCGCCACTATCGATCGTGGCGCACGGTCAGCAGCCGGCTCAGAAGGGGCGCCTCACCCGACTGGCTGCGTTGCTCGACGAAGACAAGGCGGCGTTCGGACTGATCGTGAACTTCGCCGGCGTCGGAAACGCGCCGCTCGACGCAATCACGCATGCGGGCAATCGGGACGTGGATCTGGTCGTGTACGACATGGAGCACAATCCGTACGATGTCACCGCGCTCAGGACCTACATGCAGTTCCTGCTCGATCCGGGCGCCATCGCGAGGCAGGGCGACGTCAAGGCCTCCAAGACCGTGATCGTTCGCATCCCGGCGTACGGTCGGGAGCTCGACAAGAACACCTGGATGGTCAAGAACGTGCTGGACCTGGGCGCGCACGGCGTGGTGTTTCCTCACATCGAGACCGCTGAGCAAGCGCTGACTGCCGTGCGGGCGATGCGGTACCCGCAGAAGCCCGGCGCTCCGGACTTCGAGCCGGACGGGATTCGTGGTTCCGGCGCCTCGGTCGCCGCGCGCTACTGGGGTCTGTCCGAGCCCGAGTACATGGAGCGGTCCGACATCTGGCGTCTGGACCCGGCCGGCAACCTGATCCCCTGGTTCATCATCGAGAACAAGCTCGGCGTGACCAACGTCCGCGATATCGCCCGCCAGCTCAAGGTCCGGAACATCGGCGCCGTCCTGTGGGCCGGCACGGGCGACCTGAGCGCGTCCTATACCGGCGACCAGCAGGCCGTTGCAAAGGCGGTTGACGCAATTCTGGCGGCAGGAAAAGAATTCGGCGTTCCGGTGGCCATGAACGGCAGCGCCAACGTGAAGGCGCGCATCGCCCAGGGGGCGCGGATTTTCATGGGCGGAGCGACAGCAGCCGCCAGGGCCGAGGCGGGGCGATGAGATGACCGGAGTCACAGAAGGGAGTGCGGCAATGAGGCGAGCGTTCCGGACCAGCTTGGCGCTGGCGGTGCTGGCCGTGGTCGGCGTGTCTGCGGCCGACCAGTGGCCGCAGTTCCGCGGCTCGAGCGCCGGCGTCGTCGCCGACGATCCGAGCCTGCCCGACTCCTGGAGCGAAACCGAGAACGTCGTCTGGAAGACCGAGGTCCCGGGCCTGGGCTGGAGCTCGCCGGTCGTCTGGAACGATCACATCTTCATCACCTCGGCCATCAGCGCGGGCAAGGAGCAGGCGCCGGTGCCAGGGCTGTACGACGAGCACGATCACATCAAGGCGGCAGCCTCGCAGCGGTGGATGGCGTACGACGTCGATTTCCGGACGGGCAAGATTCGCTGGCAGCGCGAGCTGCAGAGCGGGCTGCCTCCGCTCCTGCGACACATCAAGAACAGCTACGCGTCGGAGACGGTCGTGACCGACGGCGACAGAGTGTACGTGTATGTCGGCAGCATCGGCCTCATCGCCGCGCTGGACATGAACGGCAACGTGGTGTGGACGAAGAGCTTCGATGCCATGAACACCACGAACGAGATGGGAACGGCCGCCTCGCCCGTGCTCTACAAGGATCGGCTAATCATTGTCAACGACAACCTGGTGCAGTCCTTCATCGCGATGCTCGACAAGCATACCGGGCGCGAGATCTGGAAGGTGAATCGAGAGGAGCGGGGGAACTGGTCGACGCCGTTCGTCTGGGAGAACGAGCTGCGGACCGAGATCGTGACGGCTGGAACGGGACGAGTGCGGTCGTACGATCTCGAGGGGCATCTGCTGTGGGAGCTCAAGGGCATGTCCAGCCTGACGATCCCGACGCCGTTTGCTGCCAAGGGACTCGTTTACGTCAGCTCCGGCTACCCGGGTGGGAATCCGCGGCCGGTGTACGCCATCCGCCCGGGCGCCTCGGGCGACGTCTCGCTCAAGGAGGGGGAGACGGGTAATCAGTACATCGCCTGGTATCAGCCGCTGCTCGGCACCTACAACACGTCGGCGCTGGTGTACGGCGATTACTACTACACGCTGCTGGACCGCGGGTTTCTCTTGTGTCACGACGCCAGGACGGGGAAGCAGATCTACGGCCGGCAGCGCATCGCTGCCGACGCGAGCGGGTTCACGGCGTCGCCGTGGGCCTATAACGGGAAGATCTTTCTGCTCAGCGAGGACGGCGACACGTTCGTCGTGCAGGCCGGTCCAGAATTCAGGATTCTGAGGAAGAACTCGCTGAGCGAGATGCCGCTCGCGACGCCGGCCGTGGTGCGCGGGAGCGTGATCCTGCGCACCCAGTCGAAGCTCTATCGAATTGCGAAGGATGCGCGCCGATGAAGCGCGCACTCCTTCCTGCCCTTCTGCCTTTCTGCCGTTCCGCCTCTGTCGTTTGCCTTTCTGCCCTTCTGCCCTTCTGCCTTTCTGCCTTTCTTCCTGCCTTTCTTCTTGCTCAGCCTTTCACCTTCACGCAGATCGGGGCTATCCCAGGACCCGCCGAGCTCGTCGAAGTGCACGGGGATCTCGCATACATCGCCGACGAACACACGCTCACGATCTACACCGTCGCCGATCCAGCCTCGCCTCGCCGTATCGGTGCCTACTCGTTTCCCGAAAAAGTGTGGGGATTCCGCGTGGTCGGCTCGCTCGTCTATGTGGCTGCCGATTTCTTCGGCCTCGGCATCCTCGACGTGTCGAACCCGGCGGCACCGGTGCTGAAGGGCTCGGTGAAGACACCGGGCCAGGCAAAGAACGTCGCAATCGTCGGCGCTCGAGCGCTCGTTGCGGACCACATGTCTGGCGTCGACTTCATCGATGTATCGGACGCGTCCAAGCCTTCGACTCTGGGCTCGTTCTTCCTGGACGGCTACGCGCGTGATGTGGTGGCCGCGGGCGCCCTGGCGTATGCTGTGGACTCGCCGGCCGGGCTGTACGTGTTCGACCTGTCGAAGCCCGGGCCCACCTGGGAACCCGTCAGCTCGGATCAGTCGGCCAACGCGACCCGGTTCATCGAGCTGGCGGAAGTGGGAAAGGGACAGAACCGACGGATCGCCGTGCTGGTGGGTGCGGGATCGCTGCAACTCTACGACGTCTCCAACCAGGCGTCTCCCGCCAAGATCGCGGTCTTCAAGACGCCAGGCGCCGCACAGCGCGTTGCGATCCACGGCGATCTTGCCTACGTCGCCGACGGCCGCGAGGGGCTCCAGGTGATCGACCTGTCAAATCCCGCCCAGCCGATCATTGTCGCCGCTCACAAGACCGCCGCACCCGCGCGAGACGTCGCGGTCGCCGGAGCGCTCGTGTTCGTCCTGACCGGAAACTTTTCACGGCCCGGTCAGCCAGAAAGCGGGGGGCAGGTTGTGAT
>CAZCEL010000376.1:0-5229 GCA_964497175.1 uncultured Bifidobacteriaceae bacterium | reverse complement strand
GGACAAGGACGCCATCAGACCGCCGGGATTTCGAGTCGACGAGTACGAGACCTTCGAGCCGCGCCGCGTCGAGGTACCGCCAGGCACCCGAGTCACCTGGAAGAACACGGGGCGCGAGCCGCACACGATCAGCGTTCGAGGCCAGAGATGGACGACCGGGGCCATCAAGCCTGATTCAACCGGCTCGATTCAGTTCGAGGTGCCGGGCACGTACGTATTCACGTGCGAGAATCATCCCTGGCAGCAGGGAGAAATTACCGTCCGGAGGTAAGGGCGGTTCAGGCGATCGCTTTGGCAGCGCGCAGCGCGGCGAGCTCGGTCGCCGAGAAGCCCCAGTCGCGCAGGGCCTCGTCGGTGTGCTCGCCCACCCGCGGGGGCGGGCCCGGTGTCGGCGGGTCGGTGCGGCTGAAGCGCGGCGCGGGGCGTGGCTGGATCACTCCTGCGATCTCGACGAACGTGTTGCGCGCAGCGTTCTGTGGGTGCTGCGGCGCCTCGGCGAGTGAGAGCACCGGCGCGAAGCAGGCGTCGCTCCCTTCGAGCAGCGTGCACCACTCGTCCCGCGTCTTGGTCTTGAACAAACGCGCGACGATTGGCTTCGCTTCCGCCCAGCGGGCGCGGTCGTTCTGCGGCGGCAGCGACTCGCCGAGCCCGGTCTTGTCGAGGAGCTCGGCATAGAACTGTGGCTCGATCGCGCCGATTGAGATGAACTTCCCGTCGGCGGTCTCGTACGCGTCGTAGAAGTGCGAGCCGGAATCGAGCAGGTTCGTGCCGCGCTCCGCGTTCCACGATCCCGATTGTTGCACGCCGAAGAACATGGTCATCAGCACGGCGGCGCCGTCGACCATCGCGGCGTCGACGACCTGGCCCTTTCCCGAGCGCGAGCGCTCGATCAGGGCGCAGGTCATCCCGAACGCGAGGAGCATGCCGCCGCCGCCGAAATCGCCGACCAGGTTCAGAGGCGGCGTCGGCGCCTGGCCGCGACGGCCGACCGGCGCCAGCGCGCCGGCGAGCGCGATGTAGTTGATGTCGTGCCCGGCGGCCCGCGCGAGCGGACCGGTCTGGCCGAAACCCGTCATGCGCCCGTAGACGAGCCGGGGATTTCGTTCGAGGCAGACGTCGGGCCCGAGCCCGAGCCGTTCCATCACGCCCGGTCGGAAACCTTCGACCAGGCCGTCCGCCTTCTCGACGAGTCGCAGCACCGCCGCCACGCCGTCCGGCTGCTTCAGGTCGACGGCGATGCAGCGCCGGCCGCGCGACAGGAGGTCGAAGCGCGCGTCGCCACCCGGCACCTTGGCCGTGCGCTCGATGCGCAGCACCTCGGCGCCCATGTCGGCGAGCAGCATCGCGCAGAACGGTCCCGGGCCTATGCCCGCGATCTCGAGGAACCGGAGTCCGTGAAGCGGTCCCACCCCGAGGTGTCCGGGCGCGCTGCTCACCTCGCTTTGCGGCGAATCTCGCGCGCCCGGATGTCTGCCCACAACCCGAACGTGTTGCCTTCGACACACGCGTGCTCCCATATTTCTCTCAGCTCGGGATCCCTCACCAGGCGCCAGCGAATCGTCCACGGTCTGGTGAACACGCTCGGGTCGGTGACCGTGGCCGTCCAGCCGATCGTGTTCGCATCGACCGGCGTCACGCGCTCGACGACCGTGGCCTCATTGCTGATGAAGCTGCCGATGAGATCCAGCCACGCATAGCCGTTCAGGTTGGTCGTCTCCACCACCAGCGTGTCGCCTTCCCACCGGCCCCGCGAGTCGCCGTTCCAGAGCTTGACGCTCTTGTGCAGGTGCGGGCGCCCATCCGTGTAGATAACCCTGTACTGGTGGGTGAACTCAGTCTGCATCGTGACGCGGTCTGGGAATCGGGTCATGGTGATCAGCGCCGCCCCGGTGACAATGCGAGGGACACCCGCGAGATAGCATTTTGCCCGCCCGTCGAGGTCTTTGCTGGTGAGCCGCGACAGATCGTCGTGTACCGCCGCTCGGGCATCTCGCACCTCGAGTGCCCACGGCTGAAACGGAATCCTTCCATCGGGCGGATCGATGACGACACTCCGATTCACCGGCCGCGCATTGGCGATCTTCGCGTGCGCCTCGGGAAAGCCGGTCTCCAACGAGTACGTGCCTTGAACCTCACCCGCCGCCTGAACCCAGGCGCCTTCGATCGTCGAGCCTTGTGCAGCAGCAGGCGCGGCACGCGCACCGACCTGCGCCTGCGCAGCGGCAGTGCCTGAACCTCCCGACATGCACACGGCTGCAGCCACCGCGATCACTGTCGCAATCGTGACAAGGCCGAGTCTCATACGTTCACCCTGTTCCTTGGGCTTTCCTCTTATTTCTTCGGCGGAGCGAGATTGCCCGCGGTCTCATCGTCAAAGGTGTAGCACTCGTACTCCAGGAGCTGGAACTGCGGCTCCGTATGCCTGTAGAACACCATGGTCATCTTCCACGGGCGCGTGAACACCTTCGGGTCCTCAATCGTGGCTTCGTAGGAGATGTGATCGGCGTCAAGGAGGGTGTAGCGTTCTATCACGTGCATCTGCTCGCTGTGGTGATTTCCTGCGCGGTCGAACCAGGTTTCGTCGTTCAAGTGGACCACGTCCACCACGAGCGCATCGCCGTCCCACCTGCCGCGCGAGTCGCCCATCCACCAGTCGATTGGGCCGGGCGGATGGGGCGTGTTCATGTAGACGTTCCGCACCGCATGCTCGTACTCGAAGAACATCGTCACGACCGCCGGCGTCTGCGAGATTTGAAAGGGGAACGGCTCGTACATGACGCGGGGGACCCCGGGCAGGAAACACTTCGCATCGGTGTCGGCCGTCAGGCGGTTCCGGTAATTCTCATCCCGCTTCTGCACCGCCCAGGGTTGGTACGGCAGTTCGCCGCCTTCGACCACACCCATGCCGGCGGGACCGTCCCGTGATGCCGCGTGGGGCAGGATGTTCCAGTTCGCCGTGTTCATGACCTGCCAGATCCCGGACAAATCGGGCTTCCCGTTTGCCGCCCGCGGCACCGCGCGTGGTTGTCCCGACGCGCCGGCCTGGCCTTCTGTGTTCAAGCAGCCCGATACCATGGCGGCGACGCCCGCGGCCCCGATCGCCGCAGCAACGGCCAGCTTCCATCGAGTGCTCATGACCGACCCTCCGGCTTGGACGCGCGTCCCAGCTTAACGCTGTTGACCGCCTGCGCGGCCTGCTTCGTTCTTCGCTACTCGCGGCTGGAAACTGTTCGTGCTCTCGGGTAGGTGCCGGCCCCGAGGTTGATGACGGCCGTGACACAACCCTGACGATCTGCCGCTGATAATGGAACCCGGCCGATGTCCAACCCGACCCGCCTGCGCCGGTTCCTCGGCCTGCCGGGATTGTTCCTGGTCGCGGCGCTTCTGCCAGCCGCCGCGCTCGCCTGGCTGGGATGGCAGCTCCTCGAACAGGATCGAAGCCTCGAACGACAACGGGTGCAGGACCTGCGGGGTCTCATCCGCTCTCGCTGGCGTGCCCGAGAGGGGCAGATCGTCCAGGTGGACGTCACATCGGGAGCCGTGCTCCGCACGCTGCCGGCAAAAGAGCAGGTGGCCGCTGTGTCCCCTGATGGCCGCTATCTGTTGTACGCCGACGGATATCCACATGGGATGCGGCTCCTGGCGATGTCGGTGGCGACCGGGGACACACGGGAGCTGCTGCCCTCGTCGCCGACTCCCAGGCGCGCTTCCTCAGCCTGCAGTGGACACCCGACGGCCGGGGCGTGGTGTTCTACGGGCGGCTGCGCGGCGCCGAGGGCATGTGGCTGGTGCCGGTCGACGGCCGGCCGCCCCACCGGATCAACGTCGGCATGAAGGTCGACACGTGGCGGTTCAACCCGACGACCGATCAGGTGGCGTTCTTGGAGAACTTTCTGAGATGAATCGCTGATCGCGTCAGCGATCGAGCGTCACCTTGACCTCGGCGCCGAAGAGCATCGTGCGGTCGTTGTCGCGCGCCGCCCATTTCATCAGCGTGGCGACGCTCGGACGCGTGCGGCCCTCGAAGGCGACTTTGCCGTCCGCGATGACCTTCACCGGCTTGCCGAGATCGAACTGATCGGGCGACAAGAGCAGCGTGAACTCCGCGACGCCGCGCGACGTCGCTCGCACGGTGTTGCCCTCGCGGATTACGTCGACGCGGCCCGACGAGGAGCGGTGCACGAAGATCGGCTCGACGCGAGGCGCGGCCACCGGGCTGAACACGCCCTTGAGCGTCACCGGCTTGTTCTGTCGCGCGACCAGGAGCGTCATCCGTGAGCTGGGCTCGTACGTGCTCAGCAGGTCGATGACGTTGACGCCCGGCGGGATGCTCCGCTCGTTGATGCGGACGATGGCGTCGCCCGGCAGAAGACCGAAGCTGTCGGCGTTGCTGCCGCGCACGACGGCCGTGACGCGCGCGCCCGAGGCGCGGATCCCGAAATTGGCCACCGAGCCGCGCGGGAGGTCGTTGGCGTCCGCCATGCCGCCTGCCTCGGGCCCTGGTTTCGCGAGCTTGTCGATGACCAGCCAGTAGGCACGGCTCGTGTTCGCCGAGAGATTGCTCTCCCAGGTAATACGGTCCGGCGTCGGGTTGCGCGGGTGCGAGCTCACAAAGCCTTCAAAGGCGCCCTTCACCTCCGGCCACCACGCGGTGTTGTGGCCCCCCTCCGGCTGCGGCAGAAACTCGATCTCGGCGCCGTTCTTCCGGAGATGTTCGACGTACGGCTCGACGGCGCTCACCGGATACAGCGGATCGCGGCCGCCGTTGACCATGAAGAACGGCCTGTTCAGCAGGTTGTGGGCGAACAGATCCCCTTCGATGCCATTGCTGGGGTTGCGGAGCACGGCCAGCGCGCCGATGAGCGACAGATAGCTGGCGTACGGCGTCGTGTCGCGCATGGCGAAATAGAAGGTCGCCGTCCCGCCATCGGACACCCCGGCGAGCGCCACGCGGTTCTCGTCCACGTTGTACGTGCGCTTCACCGCGTCGAGGATCGCGCGCACGTTCTCGATCTGCACGTCGCTCCACCAGGGAGCATCGGCCCAGGAGGCCGGCAGTACATAGATCTGCTCGGCACCGGCGAGCGCGCCGACGCCGTTGCGCGGCGGCACAGGCTCGGGCCGCATGACGCCCCCATGAAGCTGCACACGAACCTGGTATTTTCTGGCCGGGTCGTAGCTCTCGGGCACCTCCAGCGTGTAGGCGAAGAGCGTGTCGCCGATCCGATG
>CAZCEL010000375.1:0-5251 GCA_964497175.1 uncultured Bifidobacteriaceae bacterium | reverse complement strand
AGCAAGTTCCTGCATCTGGGCATGCCGCTCGACCAAGTGATCGCAGGCGCGACGTCCACGCCGGCCAAAGTCATGAACTTCCCGGAAAAGGTCGGCACGCTCGAGCCCGGCGTGACGGCGGACGTCGCCGTCCTCGAGCTGGCGCAAGGGAGCTTCCCGTTCATCGACCAGACGAAGCAGACACGGACGCTCAAGCAGCAGTTCGTGGCGGCAGCGACGGTGAAGGGCGGAATATTCCTGAAGGGCAGCGCGAGCCCGCCCGCTGGCGCGACGGCCCCCGGTCCCGGCCCCGGTCGATAGGTGGTACCGGGCAGGTACTAGGGAGCGGGCTCGATCCTGAGAAGCGCCGTCTCGCCGCCGGTCGGCCCGCTGAAATCGTCCTCCACCAGGACGTACAGCAATCCATCAGGGCCCTGGCGCACGTCCCGCACGCGCTTCTTGAGCTCGGTCAGCAGCGATTCGCGGCGCAGTTCTTCCCACTTCGAGTTGAACACGATGCGCTCGAGCCGTCCGGTTCTCGAGATCCGTCCGCGCTGGAGCCCGCCGACGAACACGTTGCCCTTCCACGACGGAAACCGATCGCCCGTGTAGAACGTGATGCCGGTAATGCCAATCGACGGCACCCAGTAGACGAGCGGCTGTTCGGTCCCATCCTGCCACGGCCGCTCTGAGGTGCGCGCACCGCTGTAGTTGGTGCCGTAGCTGACAATCGGCCATCCGTAGTTCCTGCCCGGCAGGATGAAGTTCACTTCGTCGCCGCCCTGCCGGCCATGCTCGGTGGACCACACCGCCCCGCTCTCGGGATGGACCGCGAGACCGACCTGGCTGCGGTGCCCCAGCGAATAAATCTCCGGCCGGTAGCCGGCCCGTCCAATGAACGGATTCTCCGAAGGCACGCTGCCGTCGTCCCGCAGGCGCAGAATCTTGCCGCCAAGATCGCCCGGATCCTGCGCGCGCAGGTTGTCGGACGTGGTCGTGGCGAAGAGCAGTCCGTCGCGGCCGAACGCGATCCGCGTCGATCCGGCCGTCGGGGGGTCGGACACGAAAATGTCCTTCACGTCGACGAGCGCCCCTCCCTCGAGACGGCCGCGCGCCAGGGCCATCGTCGAGCGATCGCTTCCGACCGGCTTCAAGTAGCTCAGGTAGATGAGCCTGTTCTCGCTGAATCGCGGGTGGAGCGCTACGTCCATCAGTCCCCAGAGGCTCGTGACGCGGACTTCCGGCGTTCCCAGGATCGGCCTGGGATCGAGGACACCATTGCGCACAACCCGGAGGAACCCCGCGCGCTCGGTGACCAGCATGGCGCCGTCGGGCAGAAACGCAAGGCTCCAGGGATGCGCAAATCCCTTGGCCACGACGACGACGCGGATGCGGTGCTGCTCGGCGGTGTCGAAGATCATCGGTTCGGAGGGAAGCGACACCGCGTCGACGCCCATCGCGCCGGCGGGCCCGCCGTTTCTGCGGCGCGCATCGTCGGCGAGGTTGGCCGGCTGCTGTTCGACCGACTGCTGCTGGTCGGCCGAGAGCGCGGCGGCCAGAACGACAAGCAGGACGGCCGCGATCGTTCGTAGGGTGCTCATCGCAGTTCTCCCGGTCACTGGGCCGGCTCGATGCGGAGCAGCGCGCCCTCGCCGCCAGCGCCGCCCATGTCGTCTTCGGTCAGCACGTACAGGAACCCGTCAGGGCCTTGCCGGATGTCGCGGATTCGCTTCTTGAGCTCCAGCAGGAGCGACTCGCGTCGCATCTCCTCGCCGCGGGAGTTGAACGCGATTCGTTCGACGCGGCCGGTGCGCGGCAGCTCTCCCGTCCGCATGCCGCCGACAAAGGCATTGCCCTTCCAGGCGGGGAACCTGTCGCCGGTGTAGAACGCGATGCCGGTCGGCGCGATCGACGGCACCCAGAAAATGAAGGGCTGCTCGAAGGTCGCCTGCCACGGCACCTCGGACTGCCGCGGCCCGTCGTACATGCGGCCGTAGCTGACGAGGGGCCATCCGTAGTTGCGACCGGGCACGAGGATATTGATTTCGTCGCCGCCGTTGGGACCGTGCTCGGTCGTCCAGAGGGCGCCCGATTCCGGGTGCACCGCGAGGCCGAGGTTGCTTCGGTGGCCCATCGTGTAGATCTCGGGCCGATGGCCCGGGCGTCCGGCGAACGGGTTGTCGGGAGGAATGCTTCCGTCGTCTCGGAGGCGCAGCACCTTGCCCGCGGCATCGTTGGGGTCCTGGGCGCGCTTGCCGGAGTACCCCGCCGTCGTCATGTAGAGCATGCCGTCTTTGTCGAACGCCACGCGCGACGCCCCGGTGTGCATCGGTTCCACGACGTAGATGTCCCGGAGATCGAGCAACGATTTCCCATCGAACCGCGCCCGGGCCAGCGCGATCGTGTACTGCCGCTGGTCGCCAGGCTTCGAGTACGTGAGGTAGAGGAGCCGGTTCTCCGCGAACCGGGGATGGAGCGCGACGTCCATCAGGCCGGCCAGCCCACCGGCACGTACGGCCGGCACGCCAGCAACCGGCTGCGGGTCCAGCTTGCCGTCGCGAATGACACGAAGCCGGCCCGGCAGCTCAGTGATGAGCATGCTGCCGTCGGGCAGAAACGCGACGCTCCAGGGCCGCGACAGCGCTTTGGTGATGACCACGACTCGGATTCGAGGCTGTTCGGCCGTGTCGAGCACGATCGGGCCGTCGGGCAGGGGAACGGCCGGCGTACCGATCTTGGCGCACGTCGGGTCCAGGGCCCCCTTCGAACAGGGCCGCTCGGCGGCAGGCTGCTGGCCCTGTGCGGAGCCGATCGCGCAGACCGAGACGAGCGAGACGAGGACGAGGAGTGAGCGCGTCATGAACAACCTCGATGTGCCGAGCGGCACTCGTTGGCAGGAATAATACACCCGCGGTCACGGCCCCGCTCGAGCGCGTGAGGGCCTTCGCCGCGAACGCTCGCCCGCTTTGACCTCGTCCGCCCGGCGCTCCCACGTCTCCCCGGTTTCGTCGGGATCGAGCGCCTCCTGCCCGGGCCGGAGCGCAGCCGGGACGTGCTCGAGATTCACACGAATCCGCGTCCAGGTGCGGAAACGGCCACGCATCGAATCGACCAGCACATCCGCCGCCGCGAGGTGCGCCGCCACATCCGGGTGCCTCGCGCGCCAGCGCTCGAGGCCGGCAAGTGCGTCTTCTTTGCGCCTCGCGCGCCCGATTTCGATGAGCGGGCGAGTCGGCGTCCGCCGGCGTGACGGCTGCACACGCGAGGGCTCACCTGCCTGCTTCCTGTAGTGCGGCGGCCACGGCGCATCGCCGAGGCCCTCGCGCTGGTGACGTGCGGACAGCTCCAGCAGGCTGGCAAGTGAGCAGGGATGGACGTCGATGCCCGCATGCGGGTCGCCGATCCGGGCGAACCGGCCCGGCATCGTGGCCAGCGTGAAATCGCGCGGATCGCACACGTCGATCTCATCCCAGGTCAGCGGCGCCGATACACGGGCGTCAGGAGTCGGTCTCACGGAATACGCCGCGGCGACGGTGCGATCCTTCGCATTCTGGTTGTAGTCGAGGAAGACGCCGTGGCGTTCCTCTTTCCACCATTTGCTCGTCGCGAGCGCAGGAACCCGCTGCTCGACCTCACGCGCAAGGGCGAGCGCAGCCCGGCGCACTTCGCCGAACGACCACCGCGGCTCGATCCGTACCAGCACGTGCACGCCGCGAGAGCCGGACGATTTCGGCCAGCCCACCAGTCCGAAATCCGCGAGCGTCAGGCGTACGATACCGGCGACCTCGCGCAGCTGGGCCCACGCGACGCCGGGCACGGGATCCAGATCGACTCTCAGCTCGTCGGGATGATCGAGATCCTCGGCCCGCACCGGATGCGGATGGAGCTCGAGGCACGCAAGGTTGGCCATCCAAGCCAGGGCGGCGGCATCTCTCGGCACGACCTCGTCGGCGCGGCGTCCCGAGGGGAAACCAAGCGAGACCACATCGATCCACGCCGGCCGCGACCGAGGTGCGCGCTTCTGATAGAAGAACTCGCCATCGATCCCGTTGGGATAGCGCACCAGAACATTGGGACGCCCGCCCGCGCCGCGCAGCGCGCCCGCGGAGACCGCCAGGTAATAGCGGACGAGATCGAGCTTGGTGTAGCCGGGCCCGGGAAAGAGCACCTTCGCCGGATTCGAGATTGCGACCTCGCGGCCGTCCACCGCGAGACGCTCGGCATTCGCCCCAGGCGCAGCGTCAGACGAGGTCAACCCAGCAGCCCTCGGTCTCCTGATCCTACCCTGCCGCCCGATACACTATCAGCCAGTGCCACGCCATTCTCGCACCATGAACAAGAAAGAGCTGAGCGAGCGCGACATCTGCACCAAGTTCATCACCCCGGCCCTGCGCCAGGCCGGCTGGGACGAGATGTCGCAGCTTCGCGAGGAAGTCACCTTCACCAAAGGCCGCATCATCGTCCGCGGCAGGATGGTGTCGCGCGGCAAGGCGAAGCGGGCCGATTACCTGCTCTACTACAGGCCGAACATGCTGCTTGCCGTCATCGAGGCCAAGGACAACAGCTTTGCCATCGGCGACGGCAACCAGCAGGCGCTCGAGTACGTCGACACGCTTCAACTGCGCTACCGCGAATGGAGGGGCCTGCCGCTCGAAGCAGAGGCTCTTGTCCTCCGACCCTCTACAGCGCATATGTAAGTCAGCACATCGGCCCCGTGAGGCCGATTGACAAAGAACTTTCCCAATGGCTTCCGTTGTGCCTCATGGCGCCGTCAGGCGGCCGGAATGAACTGGTAGGGCGTGCCTATCGTGCCGGAAAGCCTGGACTCAGTCTCGATGCCATTCCCGGCGTCTGACCAGGTCGAATCCATAAAGGCCCTCGCGTCTATGTGGCCGAGAGCGAAGCGCCGCTTCTTTCTTGTAAATCCGTTCCAGCTCAGGCTTGGAGCGCCTCTGTCGCTATGCGTTGCGGCCGCCACTCGCCCAGGACCGGCTGCACGTCAGTGCCGAGGGGGAGATCCGGCTCACGCTGCGGCACCGCTGGCGGACGGGACGACGCATCTGCGCTTCGATCCGCTGGAGCTGCTGGAGCGGCTCGCCGTGTTGACGCTGCGGCCGCGGGTCCACCTGATTCTCTACTACGGCGTGCTGGCCCCGCGCGCGGCGTGGCGGGCCGCGATCGTGGCATCGGCGGCGTCCATGAATGGCGCGGGTGCGGATCCCCCGACGGCTGACACCGTGGATCACGCCGACAGCGAGGCGCGCCGTGGCGG
>CAZCEL010000374.1:0-5299 GCA_964497175.1 uncultured Bifidobacteriaceae bacterium | reverse complement strand
GCGGTTCCGCGGTACGGGGTCCACGTCAGCGTCACACCGCGGCCCTGCGGTGTGCCCGCGTTCGGTGCGCCCGCCACCCAGACATCGATCGGCAACGGCGTCGAGACAACGGCCTTGAACGCGCTCCTGACGCCCCTGGGACCCTGCCCGGGACCGGCCGCTGCCGGAGGTTCGAAGCGCACGCTGGGCGGCGTGTTCCTGGTGGTCGGCTGCAGCAGCGCATCGATCGCGTATGCCGGGCCCAATTGAGCGGGAATGGTGGTGGTCACCCCACGAGACCGAATCGTCCAGGAGACCGTCTTCTTCTCGGCGAGGAGCTTTGCTTCGAGGTCCTTCGGCACGACGACCGCGAAGACCCCTGCTTGTCTTCTGGCTACAAAGCGTGTGGGCTGCCCCTGATCGGATGGTCCGGGTTCCAGCCGATTATCGGGCCCGGCTGGAATGGTCAGCTCTTCCTCGAAATTCCGGTTGAGGTACCCCCACGAGAGATGCAGCGTTCCTGCACCGTCGCGATACCAACCCTCGAAGATGGGAACGACGTTCTGACCGCGTTCGTGAGGAATCGGCGGATCGATTCGTTGTTCGCCGACCCCCGGCACAGGTTGCCAGGCTGCGCCCGCCTGACCCATCGCCCCAAGGACGACCCACGCCACGATCCAGGCTCTCCGCATCGCTTGCGAACCTATTCTACATGGGACCCGCGCGACTGTGACTTGCCGCGACGTCCATCCGCTGGCGGACAGCCGCTCCCCTCACTCCTCACCGGCCGCCGCGGGCGAAGTGCTTGATGCCGAGCATGAGCTCGACTGTGTAGACGCCGCCGGTCTGCGGATTTACGGCGACGTGATGGCCCGACGGTCCGCCGACCCCATCGACGGTCCCGACGATCGTGTTGCCGTTGCGCGTATCCAGGATCCACACCTTGCGGCTCTCCCCATCGAGCACGTAGAGCCGGTCGTCGTTGTCCACTCTCACGCCAAACGGTGAAAACGTCCCGCCGGCGCCCGGCGGCGTCCACTGGGAGAGAAACGTGCCCTCGCCATCAAACATCTGGAGCCGGCCGTCGGCACACGGGGGCTCGGAGGTGCGACCGCACCGGTCGGCCACGTAGATGCGACCGCGGGAATCAGCGGCAATCGAATGCGGCACTCGGAACTCGCCGGGGCCCGTCCCCCGTCTGCCCCAGGCCTTCAGGAACTTTCCGTCCCGGTTGAACTTGACGACGCGCATCGTCGTGACGGGCGTGCCCTTGTCACAACCGGGCAGCTTCGACGGGCAGAGCCCGCCGTATCCGTCCGAGACGAAGATGTCGTTCTGTGGTCCGGCCACGACCACGTCGGTAGGTTGGTTGAACGTGTCGGGCGTTGTGCCGTCTCGCACGCCGTACTTCCCGAGCGTCAGCGCCACGGTTCCGTCCGGACGGAACTTCTTGACCTGATGCTTCTGGATATCGGTCGCCCAGATGAATCCCTGCCGATCGATGTACACACCGTGCGTTTCGTGCACGACGTCCTTCCACTCGCGGACGAACCTGCCGCCGGGATCCCACACGAGGATGCTGCCCATCGGGTCGCCCGCGCCTTCCGTCAGATAGCCGCACTTGCCCGGACAGCGGCGCGCGGCATACACGAGCCCCTTGGCATCCACAGCGATGCCAGTCAGGTTGCCAAAACCCGGCCCCCCATTCTGAACCGGAGGGGGCTGCGGCCAGCCTTGGACCCGCGAGTAGGAACCGACCGAGCCCGCGCGTGCCGCCTGGCCGTTGACGTCCGCCAGGAACGCCGCCAGGATTGCCGCGCCGGCTACAGCCGTCATCGACCACCGGCCGATCCCGCGGGACGCGACGCCCGTTCTCAGCATGACTGTCTCCCGTTTCGCTCCCAGTCCTACCTCACGGCCCGGCCGCCGCGTCGATTGTCGGGCACGAAACGGTCACGGGCCGGCATCCGCACCTTCGGCAACGACGACTGGTCCATCACCGCGTCTTCCGCGATCACGCCGTTGAGGAAGAGCAGGTAGGCGACGAGGGCGTAGGTCTCGTCCGGTGTCAGCGTGCCGGGCCGCTGAAAGGGCATCGCCCGCGCCGTGTAGTCGTACAACGTCGTCGCGTACGGCCAATAGCTGCCGATCGTTCGCACCAGGCTCGCGTCGGTCGCAAAGGCAGAAGTGTCGCCGGGAGTGCGTCCGGCGAGCCGCTCGGCCGTCCCGCCCGCTCCCTTCGTGCCGTGGCACGACGCGCACTTCGCCGAGTACACCGCCTCGCCATCAGCCACTGTCCCTCGACCCGCAGGCAGGCCGCGGCCGTCCGGCATCACGTCGATGTCGAGCGCCCGGATGTCCTCGGCCGTGGCCGCGCGTCCGATGCCCAGCGGCGGCGAAGGCGGCTGCGCGGCCGTGCGGGCAGCGCCCAGCGCGGCCAGCACGCAGACGGACGCGAGGAGGCGTCGACGCACGTGGTTATGCGCGAGAACCCGCCAGCCGCACGCTGCCGTCCGACCGAACACGCCACGCGCGGATGTTGTTGAAGTGATAAGAGGTGGACGGTCCGCGTACCTTCAACAGCGCGTCTCTGCTCGGCTGCACGTAGCCGGTCTCGTCGGTGGCGCGGCTCATCAGCAGGGCTTCGCCGCCGGACCATCGCCAGGCCTGGCGGAACCGTGTGTGACACTTCGGCAGAATCGGTTCGTCGAGCGTTGCCGCCTGCCACGTCCGCCCGCCATCTGCGCTCACGTCCACTCGCGTAATTCGCCCGCGGCCGCTCCAGGCCAGGCCGCGAATCTCCCACCAGCCGGGGCCCGTCAACCGATCCGGCCAGGCCGGCTCGGTGATGATCGACTTGGCGTCCATGACGAAGCTGAACATCCGCGCCGTCCCGTCGGGCAGTGGATCAGTGTACTTCGAGGTTTCCTCCCGCGTCATGAACGGGCCGTCGGCGAGCTCCAGGCGCCGGATCCACTTGACGTTCGAGCTGCCTTCGAAGCCGGGCAGGAGGAGCCGGGCGGGATACCCCTGCTCAGGACGCAGCGCCTCGCCGTTCTGCGCGTACGCGATCAGCGCATCGTCTTCGGCTTTCTCGATCGGAATGCTTCGCGTCATCACCGCCGCGTCCATCGCCTCGGCGAGGAACCAGCGGGCCTTGGGCGACGCCCCGACCTCGCGAAACAGCGTGGCGAGCGGCACGCCGGTCCATTCACTGGTGCTCGTCAACCCGTCGATCACTTGCGGCGTCACCTCGGCGTCCTGCTCGTCGGTCCGGTACGCGCGGCCGCCATTACCCGAACACTCGAGGAAGCGGATGATCGACCGGCCGGGAAACCGCTTCAAGTCGGCCAGCGTGAACACCGTGGGACGTTCGACCAGACCGTGGACGAGCAGCGAGTACCGCTCAGGATCGATCGCGGGCACGCCCGCATGGTGACGCTCGAAGTGCAGATCCGCGGGCGTGATGATGCCCGTCAGATCCTGCAGAGGCGTCTGGCTCGCCGTGCCGCGCCCTGTTCTGACCGGCCGCTCGAACGGCGACCGAGCGCCGACGGGGGTGCTTGCCGCGCCCTGAACCTTGGTCGGGTCGGCAGGCACGCGGGCGCGTCCCGCCTGATCCGGGCTCTGGCCGGCGAGCGGGCTGGCGGCAGCGCCGATCAGCCCGGCAGTGCCGGCTACAAGTGCCTGCCGGCGAGAAACCAGGGACGCCGATGAAGATGTCGACATGGCGGCTCCTGAAGGGCTGAGAAGACGACGTGAACCGAGGGGAGAGTACCACGTTTTCCAAGAGACACCCACCACGAACAGCGGGGCACCTCGGGCCGTGGGATACGCGGGTCGCTGCGGCTACAATAGTTGGCTGGACGTCCGAAACGAGACTCAGGAGGAGGACAGATGGAACGCGTCAAGTACGCACGCCGATCGGTGCTGTCGGGGGTGGCGATAACCGCTGCCACCATTGCGGTCGGATCGAAATCTGCTGCCGCGCAGGCACCGTCACGAGGCTTTCAGCCCTCGCGCCACCAGCAGGACGAGTGGTTGAACCGGCTGCCAGGCAGGCACCGCACGATCATCGACTGCGCGACCGTATCGGGCGCCGGCGAGGGAATGCTCTACGCGAACAACCTGTATGTCGCGAACGCGAGCGGCTACAAGTTGACCGAGAGCGACGTGGCCGTGGTAGTCTGCCTGAGACATTTCGCCACGGTGTTTGCGTACAACGACGCAATCTGGAGCAAGTACGGCCAGGCGTTGAGCAGCCTGGTCCAGTTCGTCGATCCCAAGACGAAGCAGGCCCCGGCCAGCAATCTGCTCAACTCGTCGGACTACGGGATGACGCTGCCCAATTTCGGCAACTCCATCCCGTCGGTCGTCAAGCGCGGCACGCACTTCGCCGTGTGCGAGATGGCCACGCAATTCCTCTCGGGTCAGGTGGCCGGCCTCGTCAAGGCCGATCCGCAGGCGCTGTTCAAGGAGTTCTCCGCGAACCTCGTTCCCAACGCCCATCTGGTCGCGGCCGGCGTGGTGGCGATCAATCGAGCGCAGGAGTACGGTTATACGCTGTTGACCGCGTTGTGATCAGCGATCGGCTGTCAGCTCTCAGCTGGCAGCCTCTGCCGCACGGCCGAAGGCCGGATTGCACGTGACGTGACTGCAGTTACAGATGAGCGATAGGGTCCGGCTTCGGCTCTCCGACAGATAGACCGAACGCTGAGCTGGTAGCTGACGGCTGATTGCTGATCGCTTCCTACTAATTCTCCGTGCGCCGGTAGTACACCGCATCGGGCGGGGGGCCTGCCACCACGTAATCGTCGCGCTTGAAGGGATAGACGGGTCGAGGCTTCGACGTGATGAAGGCGGCAATCTGCTGCGCCTCCTCGTCGCTCAGGCTGCCTGGATCGAGGTACGGCATCGCGTAGCGGATGATGCCCGCCAGCGTATAGATCCGCGCGGCGCCCGCCCCGTCATTCCACGACGCCGCTCCCCACAAGGGAGCGGCTTTCTTGTCTCCGATCTGCACGCCCTGCCCGTCCTGGCCGTGGCAGTTGATGCACTTCTCGAGGAAGAGCGCTTCGCCTTTGAGCGGATCCAGCTTCACGACAGGGATGATCTTGTCCGGCGCGATCGCGTTCTTCCCGCGCCACGGCGGGTTCGTCCCCGCTTCGTACCCCTCGGACAACCAGTCGAGGTACGCCTTCACCGCCTGCACGTCCCTGGCCTCTGGAGTGGGAAGCGGGTGCGCAGCGTTCCCGGTCCCGTTCTCGCTGCGCTTGAAGCAGTCGATGATGCGATCCTCGATGGTGAACATGCGTCCGGC
>CAZCEL010000373.1:0-5308 GCA_964497175.1 uncultured Bifidobacteriaceae bacterium | reverse complement strand
GGTAGCGATTCATCGAGCAGGAGTCGCACGAGACGTCAGCAGGTCCTTGGCAATTTCCAGCGCCGCCACAGCTTGTTCTCGTGTGACGGATGGAAAGTGGTCGAGGAATCGTTCCAGGCTGTCGCCAGCAGCAAGGTAGTCCAGCAGGTTCTTGACGGGGACGCGCGTACCTGCAAACACTGGAGTGCCCCCGAGCACGTCTGGGTCGCATCTCACGACGGATTCAAGCGCCGGCATGTTTGCTCCAAGCCTTAGGATCCCATGGTACACCCAATGGGCGCTCGATTCGCCGCAACGCGCTGTCGATCGTCTTACCTGTCGCAAACGAGGCCCGGCGGCAGTCGATTGCACCATGCTGGCTGGCCCCGCGATCGAATTCGCCTTCTCCAGCTCGCGCGCGACGGCTGCTGGCAGACGGACTGACACGAAGTACTCGGCTGGGTACAGGTAATCTTCACCAGACTCATCAACAACGCGCACGTAGCCATCTCGATGTGCCGCGCGATCCGGAAGGACCTGGTACACCTTGCGCGGTTCCAGGTCCTCGGATCCATCTGCACGCACAGCACGAATCGCCCTTGCTCTCTGACTCGCTTCATTCTTGAGTCCAGGTCGCGACCCCCTTCAGCTTGCGCCACAAGCGTCCTCCGTAGCGCTTTCCCCCGAGGACCTCAACGTCGCCCAACGAGGCCCTCAACAGGACTGCTGGCCGTCGCGTACATCTTCCGCGCAATCCGCCCCGCCGTGTAGGCGAGCCTGCCGGCGCGAACGGCTAGATTCATCGCCTCGGCCATGGCCACCGGGTCCTGAGCGCCGGCGATGGCCGTGTTCATCAGGACGCCGTCGGCGCCCAGCTCCATCGCAATTGCGGCATCAGATGCCGTTCCCACCCCCGCGTCGACGATCAGCGGCACCTTCGCGAACTCGCGGATGATGCGGAGGTTGTTGATGTTCTGAATCCCGAGGCCCGACCCAATCGGTGCGCCGAGTGGCATGACGGCCGCGGCGCCCGCGTCCTCGAGCTTGCGGCACACCACGGGATCATCATTCGTGTACGGGAGCACGACGAAGCCCTCGCGCACGAGAATGCGCGTCGCCTCAAGGAGCGCCTCGTTGTCGGGGAAGAGCGTGCGCTCGTCGCCAATCACCTCGAGCTTCACCCAGTTCGACAGCCCCGCCTCGCGCCCCAGCCGGGCCGTCCGGACAGCCTCCTCGGCCGTATAGCAGCCGGCGGTATTCGGCAGCAGGAAGTACTTCGTGGTGTCGATGTAATCGAGCAGCGACTCCTTGCTGCGATCGGAGATGTTCACGCGGCGCACGGCCACGGTAATCATTTCCGCGCCGGAGGCCTCGTGCGCCTGCACCATGACCGAAGGAGACGAGTACTTGCCGGTCCCGACGATGAGACGGGAACGAAACGTCTTGCCCGCGATCGTGAGGAGGTTGTCCATGCCCAAGGCTATCCCCCTCCCACGAAATTGACAATTTCCACCTGGTCCCCTTCCCGAATCTCGGTGGTCTCGAACGCCGCGCGCTTGACGACGACCTGATTGTGCTCGACCGCGACGCGCCGGGCATCGATCGACAGCTGCGCCAGAAGGTCGGTGACGGTCAAGGGACCTGACAGCTCGAACCGATCCCCGTTCAGGGTGATCTGCACGACGGATTCTAGATCGGAGTGGGATGCTAATGTCTTGAGACGCCGTATAATTGAGAGGAACGCAATGCCCGTAACCTTTTCAGATGACGTCTTGGAGGCGGCCCATCTCAGCGAGCCCGAGTTGCGCCTGGAGCTGGCGATTGCGCTGTTTCTCGCTGAACGGTTGACTCTGGCTCAGGCTAGCCGGATTGCGGAAATGGACCAGTTTTCCTTTCAGTCGGTTCTCGCCGATCGCGAAATCCCAGTCCATTACGGCATTGAGGAATTCCACGAAGACCTCCGGACGATTGACGCAATAACCCGCCGTTGATCGTCGTCTCCGACTTCAGCGATAGCCCCGGTACCCCTGGTCGTACCCCTGCTGGAACGCGGCGCGATACTCGCGCTTGTACTCGTCCCGCGAGCCGTACCGGTTGTTGTAGCGATGATCGCCGGACCGATAGCGCGACGCGCGCACGGGATCGAACCGTCGCCCGCGCTGGGCGTCATTACGGCCCTGCTCGAGCCCATCGTTGAACCCAGTCTCCCAGGCCGGCGAGGCGTACGCTCCTCCACGCGGATACCCGTACCGGTAGTCAGGAGCGGAGGGGTAGCGCCGCGTGTCCGGCCACGATGGGTACCGATACCCGTCCCGCCCGTAGCGCCGGTACCCATCGCTGTAGCCCGCGATGAAGCCCTGTCTGAACTCCTGTCGGTACGCGCCGCGGCTCCCGTAGCCGCGACGGTACCCCTCGTCTGCATCGCGATAATCATCGTGGCGGCTGTAGTCGAACCTGCGCCCTCGCCGGGCGTCGTCCTCGCCGTGGCGAAGTCCCTCGCGGAATCCGAACTGATAGGCGCGGTCGTCGATGGCTCGAACGTCCGTGCGATAACGGTAGAAGCCTTGCGCCGACACACAGGCCGGAGCCGCCGCGGCCAGAAGGATCGTCATCACACCCACCGGCAGGTACACGTGTGGTTTCGGCATGGTCCTCACCCCACAGCGCTGGCACGGCGTCCAGGTTCAAACGCGGTGCCACCAGAAGGGGCGTGGAATGGGCCTGAAAAGCCCGTCAGGCGACCGATTGTGAGGACATAGCTCGCGCGCTACTCGGTCCAGATGAGTACAGGCGCGTCGCGCTGACCGCGGCCGTCGAGCACGAGGCCGGGCCCATGGCGTTCAAGATCGCTGAGCGTGAGGCGGCCGCGTGCTTCCCGCAGGATGTCGGTGCCGTCGACAGATATCGAAGACCCCGAGTCTGGCAGCAGCCGCAGGAGCCATCCCGGAATCGTCACCGTGACCAGTTGCTGATCGGCTCTGTCGTACGCAAGCACTCGCAGCAGTGCGATGGGTCGAGGAGGGCCCTCGCGCCCGCGATTGATGACGATGCCACTCTCCTTCAGCTCGATGAGCGGCGTCTGTCCCTCGAACCTGGCAATCACGCGATCGAACTCGGCCGAGGCGGTCTCGGGAGCTACGGTGTTAGTGTCGATGTTGCGGACGAAGAAGAACACGGCGGCGCCGATCGCCATGAGCGCGAGCAGGCAGACGGCCACGACCGACGCGATGACAATCGCGATCCAGGTCTTCCGCTGCTGATTCGGTTCGGCCATCGGGTATTACATGGAGAGCAGTTTCCAGTTGCGTGCAGCATCGCCGCGCCTGCCCTCCAAGCTCGACGACGCGGAAAAACGCCTCTCCAGGGAGTTCGTCCCGCGTAAGAGCGCGCGGGGACCCCATCCCCGCGCGATGTCGCCCCCTTGCGAGGCGTTTTTCGGCTTCCTGTGTCGCGTCGCTCGCAGTCGGCCTGGCGCGCCGACGCTACACGCAACTGGAAAGCGCGCCAAACGAACCAGCCGGCGGTCGTCTTCGGCCGTAATCCTACAAGCTGACGAAGTCACTGCCGGCGCATGAGGCGGCGGGCCTGTTCGGCCGTCGCCCCGTCCTGATCTTGACTACACAGACGGATCGCCTCTTCGAAGTGTTCCCTCGCTTTGCCGCGGTTACCGGCCGCAACGGCCAGCTTCCCAAGCTCGAGATGCGCGCGTCCATGCACCCATTTCCGGCCGACTGACGACAATGCCCGCTCGAGGTCGGCGCGCGCGTCCTCGGCCCTGCCCAGCGCGGCGCGGGCGCTTCCCCGTTTGAAGTACCAGAGCGCTTCCTCGCCGAACAGCCGCTGGCGGGAGTCCGACGAGAACGTCGTGATGCCCTGGGTCAGGAATCGCTCGGCCTCGGCCGCCTTTCCTGCGCGCAGGTAGGTTGATCCGGTTTCATAGATCAGCACGCGGTTGCGCGGGAACGCCGTGCGAAGGACGTCGAGATGCCTGAGAGCGTCGGAATAGCGCCCTTCCCTGTTGTACATGAGGACGAGCGCCACCCGGGCATCGACCTGGTTCTCGCCCGCGTAATCCGCGGCGTCTTCGACGAGCCGGATGCCCCGTTCACGTCCGCCACCAAACCCCGCCATGTACGCGATCCACCGAACGGGCATCGCCTGCGTGGACACGAGATACCGATAGGTGCCGACGATCAGGCCTGCGTCTCGGCGCCCGGGCACCAGCGCGAGCACCTTCTCATGAGCATCGAAGGCGTCACGCGCGACCCTCATCGCACTGAGGACACGGCCATCGACGGTCGCCAGGTACGACGCACGCAGCGCGACCGCCGCGCCGAGGTCGAAGAGGGCATCGGCGTCATCTGCGCGCGCGGCCAATCGCCGGCGGGTCAGCCCCAGCGCGCGATCCACGGCCTGTTGAAACTCCTGAGCCACTTCCGGGCGTGGCGGAGGAAGCGGAATATTGCGGCGGGCGAATGCCCCGAGATAGGAGTCCACGGTCACGAGGCCGCGCTGCGCGGTGATGGACAGCCACACCGCGGAGGCCAGGCCGCGATGGGCCGCCCCGTCATCGGGGTCCGCCGCAACAGCCTCCCGGTAGGTCGCGACCGCGCGGTCGTCGAGGTTGTACAGCTCGGCGGCGGCGCGCGCCCGCAGCGCCACGGACGCGGGATTTGCGGCTGCCGGGTTTCCGACAGCGACGAATAAGGCCAACGCGGCGACACTCGCGCTTTTCACGGCGCAATCGACGAGGGCCGGGCTTGCGCCCGCTTGTGACTTCTGAATACAATCTCCCGTTCGACACCTGAGAAGGAGCTTGCGTTGGATCACGTAGCAACTCATCCGGCGGCGCATGCGGACGTCCACGCGCACGAGGAGCTGGCCTTCTGGCGGAGGTACATCTTCTCGCAGGACCACAAAGTCATCGGCATCCAGTACGCTATCACGGGCCTGCTGTTCCTGCTCTTCGGCTTCATGCTGATGATGCTGATGCGCTGGCAGCTCGCGTACCCGGGCTCGCCGATTCCCTTCATCGGAGGCCTGCTCGGCGTGGCGAACGCACCGAGCGGCATCATGCTGCCCGAGTTCTACAACCAGCTCGGCGCGATGCACGGCACGATCATGGTGTTCATGGCGATCGTGCCGCTGGCGGTGGGAGCCTTCGGCAACTACGTCGTGCCGCTGCAGATCGGCGCCCCCGACATGGCCTTCCCGCGGCTCAACATGCTGAGCTACTGGTTGTACGTCCCCGGCGGACTCATCATGCTGGCGAGCTTCTTCGCGCCGGGAGGCGCCGCCAACTCGGGCTGGACGTCCTACGTCCCCCTGT
>CAZCEL010000372.1:0-5311 GCA_964497175.1 uncultured Bifidobacteriaceae bacterium | reverse complement strand
GTCCACCAGTTCCATCACGAGCGCCCGGATTCCCTCACTTTTCTCGAGGCCGTGAATGGTCGCAATGTTCGGATGATTGAGGGAGGCGAGCAAGCGCGCCTCGCGCTCGAACCGTGCGAGACGCTCGGCGTCGCTGCTGAATACTGCGGGAAGGATCTTGATAGCCACGTCTCGGCCCAACTTCGAGTCGTGTGCGCGGTACACATCGCCCATGCCGCCGGACCCGAGCCACGCGCGGATCTGGTATGCGCCCAGCGACCGGCCCACGAGCGCCGCGCCGCGCTCGTGCGTGAAGGCCCCCTCGACGAGTTTCTCCAGTGGCATCGAGAGAAAGCCCTCTGCCGTGTGTGCGTGCGCAAGCAGCGCCTCCACCTCGAGGCGCTAGACCTCGTCGCTCCCACACGCCGTGGCCACGAAGGCGGCGCGGTCCTTCGGGTCACGCTCCAGGGCCGCGTGACAGAGATCTTCGATCCGCCGCCGGCGGTCAGCGGCGTTCAACGGGCTCTCCGTCCAGCGCGGGCCGCGACGGCGAGAAATGGGCGCAACAATGTCATCGAACCTGACGGGCGGGCGTCAACCCGGGGGAGAAACGCTTCGTTGACCAGCGCGGTCGGTCTGCAGGGTATGGTTCGAGCCCGCAACAGCTCGGTCACCGCCGAGGGCGAAGGCGTCGTCACGGGCCCCTCCGCAGCTGGAAAGTGCCGCTATCTTAACGCCTTTGGGGCCCGCTCATTGACGAGACTCGCGTGGCGGGCGTTCTCCGCTGGGCATGGCCGGAACTCTGCCCGGACGTCGTTCGGGCTCCCGCCTGGCGCGCGTCTCAGGTGTTCGAGATCGTCCGGCCGCTTGGGGCGGTCGTCGTACACAATGGCGCGTCCCGAAGGTGCGCGAAACCGGCGGCCCGTCGAGGTGTGTTTCGCAGGCGTGCGACGTGGGGTCCACGCTCAGCGCGCAAGGGGTACGCGCTTGGAAGCGAGCAGGGCGCGGTCCCTGGTGACGAGCGGGACCTTATGTACGACGCTCGTCGCACAGATCAGTTCGTCGGCCGGATCGCCGTGCACGTCGAGCCTGGTGCTGGTGTGCGCGATCTCGCGCGTCAGCGGCCACACGTGCACGCGCGCCAGCACGCGGACCACCTCCACGTCCTCGAGGTCGACCGCAATCCTCTCCAGCTGGGCGAGCTTCGCGATCTCCCAGAGCACGATGGCGGAGATGCTCCACTGATGCGCCGTGAGCAGCCGACGCTCCCTCCCGGTCAGCGCCCCGGTGACGGCGTAGAGCAGCACGTGCGTGTCAACGTTCAGCACGCCACTCGAGTCCCGTAGAAAGGATGTTGCCCTTGATCCGGATCTTCCCGGCCAGGGCTCCAATCAGGCTCTTCGAGTCGGTGGCGAACGGGATGAGCTTCGCAACCGGCCTCCCGCGCTTGGTGATCACGATACCGTCCGAGTCGACGGTATCGAGCAGGGCCAGGCACTGCTCCTTGAATCTGGCGGCGGCGATCTGCTTCATGACCATATGATACGACTGGTCAGTTCACATGTCCAATCAGCAGCCGGCCAACCAGCATTGGATTAGACGGGTCGCCGAGCCCATTGGCCGCGATGTCACGCGGCGTCCGGCGTCCAGGATCGGCGCCCCGGTGGCGGGCTGCTGAGGGGAGCACGCATTCTTGGCGCCGCCTCGCGGCCGAGCAATCGATGGCCACTCTCCCATCGCCGCCCACGGCCCGCCGAACCCGGACGCGTCCTGCCTTTCTGCCTTTCTGCCTTTCTGTCTGTCTTGTCTCTGTCGCAGCCCCTGGCCTATTCTTGCTCATGACCGTGCGCCGCGCCTCCCACCTCGCCGTCGCTGCCGCCGCCCTGCTGGCCGTGATCGGCCTGCTTCGGTCCTCCGGCCTGACCGCGACGCCGTCGCTGCAGCCACCCGAACAGTTCCTGGGCTTCAAGGTGGGGGCCGACAACAAGCTCGCCAGGTGGGACCGGATCCTCGACTATATGAAGCTCGCCGCCGATGCATCCGATCGCGTGCAGCTCCGCGAGCTCGGGAAGACGACGCTAGGCAATTCGCTGGTCGTCGTCGAGATCGCCGCCGCCGAGACGCTCAAGAGCCTCGACCGTTACCGCCAGCTCGAGCGGAAGCTGTACTTCCAGAACGGGGCGCCGAGCCCCCGCGAACGCGACGACATCTTCCGCCAGGGCAAAGTCGTGGTGCTCGTGACCTGCAGCGTTCACGCCACAGAAATCGGAGCGACCCAGATGGCGATGGAGCTCGTCCACACGCTGGCGACCGACGATTCGCCGCAGGTGAAGAAGATCCTCGACAACCTGATCGTGCTGCTCGTGCCGAGCCTCAATCCCGACGGCCAGATCATGGTCACCGACTGGTTCAATCGGAACCTGGGCACGCCGTTCGAGACCAGCCCGATCCCGTTTCTCTATCACCCGTACGCCGGGCACGACAACAACCGCGACATGTACATGTTCACCCAGAAGGAAAGCCAGTACATGGCCGAGCTGGCCTGGCACGACTGGTTTCCCTCCATCTGGCTCGACGAGCACCAGATGGGCAGCGGCGGCGCACGGATCTTCGTGATGCCGGCCACCGATCCCATCAACCCCAACGTGCATCCGCTCATCTACCGGTGGAATGCCATCCTCGGCCAGTCGCAGGCCGCGGCCCTCGAGATGGCGGGCAAGGAAGGCATCATCTACAACTCGACGTATACGAATTTCTGGCAGGGGGCCATGGCGTGGAGCGGCTGGTGGCACAACCAGATCGGCCTGCTGACCGAGGTGGCCAGCGCCCGCATTGCGGCGCCCATCGACCAGCTTCGCGCGACCGGACGCACGCTGGGTCAGCCCGACAGATCTACTAGGGACGCCGCCGAGCCGGTGCTGTTCGGCAGATCGCCGCTGCCGGCGCCCACTGACACCGTGCCCCGGACCGAATACCCCCGACCATGGATGGGAGGGCGCTGGACGCTGCGCGACATCGTCGACTACGAGCTCATTGCGACGATGGGGCTGTTCGAGACAGCCGCCGACCGGCGGGAGACGATCCTGCGGCAGATCTACGAGGTGAACCGCCAGACCATCGAGGAGGGCAGAACGGGGACAGTGAAGGCGATCCTCGTTCCCGTGGACGGGCAGCACGATCCCAGGGAGGCCGCGCACCTGGTCGACAAGCTGATGACGGGCGGCGTGGAGGTGTATCGTGCGGAATCCGCGTTTGCGGTGGACGGCACGCGGTACGCCGAGGGCGCGTTCGTCATTCCGATGACACAGGTCTTCTCGAGGTACGCGCGTGACCTGCTCGAGAAGCAGACGTATCCGGAAGCTCGTCGCGGCCAGGACGGTCCCGACTCGCCCTACGACGTCACCGGCTGGTCGCTCGGCATGCTGCTGGGCGTGAACGTCGCCTTTGTGGAGAGCCCGGTTCCCTCGTCCGCGCGGTTGACGCGCCTGCAGGCGCCCACGCGCACCCCGAGCAGGGTTTCAGGCGCCGGCCCGCGGTTCGTGTTCGAGTACAAGGGTCCCGACACCGCTATTGCGATCAACCGGCTGCTCAAGAGCGGCGGACGGCTGTGGTTCGACGCGCCGTCGAGCGTGATGGTTGAAGCAGTTGCGCGCGACCGGCTGGAAGGACTGGTGCGTGACCTTGGCATCGTTGCGGTCACCACGGATCCTCCGCCGGGCGAGGGCGCCGGCGGGTCCCGTCAGACGCTGAGGACACCCCGCATCGGGTTGTACGCCCCATGGACCAGCGGCAACATCGACGAGGGGTGGACGCGCTGGGTGCTCGAACAGTACGAGTTCGACGTCGTGACGATTCACAACGCGGATGTGCGCGAGGGGGGCCTCAGAAGCCGGTTCGACGCCGTCATCCTGCCCGATCAGTCCCCGCGCGAGCTGATGGAGGGCTATACGGGCGCGTCGATCCGTCCCGAGTACCGGGGCGGGATTGGCGATGCCGGTCTCGAGAACCTCGCGCGGTTCGTTGCGGCCGGTGGCACGCTCGTGACGCTGGGCCAGGCCTCCGATCTGGCGATCGACCGGCTGCCCATTCCGGTGCGCAACCTCAAGCGGGGCCTGCGGCGCGACCAGCACTCTGCGCCGGGGACAATCTTGCGCATCCAGGTCGATGGGACCAACCCGCTGGCGCACGGCATGGCGGCGGAGTCGTTCGGCTTCTACAACAACAGCCCCTTCTTCGCCCTGCTCGAGGGCTTCAATTCCCTGAGGCCGACCGTCGTTGCACGCTACCCCAACCAGGAGATTCTCGCGTCCGGCTGGCTCCGAGGGGAGGACTTCATGGCCGGACGCGCTGCCGTGGTCGCGATCGACCTGAAGCCGGGCCGCATCGTGCTGTTCGGACTACGGCCTCAGCACCGCGCGCAGACCCACGCGACGTTTCCGCTGCTCTTCAACGCGCTCTATCTGGCCGCGGAGCGCCCTGCGCCCTCGTCGAACTGATATCAGCGATCAGCGATCAGCGGTCAGCGGTCAGCGATCAGCTTGGAGGGGTCCGCTCAGCATCCGTCTGCGCCGCCCTTGACACCGCCTCCGCGCCGTGAGTGGCAGGGGCTCTTGTCGCCGGCGATTCTGCACACGCCGGGCGCTTGCTCGTACATCCGGCAGTCATCCCGGCGTTTCCTTGTGGCCTCGTTCCACCCCAGGCGACCTCCGTGATAGTGGTGCGTGGAGCCGGGCCCCGGAAGCGGTGTGGCCGCCCGGGTTTACGCGCGTGCCGTTCGCCCGCCACCTCCCCGAAGGCTCAGGTCCATCGGCGATCAGGAGCTCGCGCTCCTCAGGTTCGTCCACGAGGAGGGACGAGCGACGGTGGGCCAGGCTGCCGAAGCCTTCGGCCAGCCGCGCGGGCTCGCGCGGTCCACGGTGCTGACGATGATGGAGCGGCTCAGGAAGAAGGGGCACCTGAGTCGCCGACTGTGGTCATACTGTCGGCTTCGTCGTGTCATCTCCAGGTCAGTGCAGTTACCCGACGAGGACGTCACCTCTGCGGCTCGGCTTGCTTCGGCGGTGGGCCTTCGACGTGTGCCGCAGATCCGCGAGTCGGACGACATTGACGCACCACAGGTGGTCGGGCTCCGCCGTCCGATCGTGCTCGTGCCCTCGCGGATCAGAGGGGTGCTCAGCGCGGGCGAGCGGACGATGGCCCTCTGCCACGAGCTGATGCACGTCCGCCGCAGCGACCTGGTGTTGGGATGGGTACCAGCGCTGGCCGAACGCCTGTTCTTCTTTCATCTGCTCGCGCGTCTTGCCGCACGCGAGTACGTGACCGCGCGCGAGGC
>CAZCEL010000371.1:0-5319 GCA_964497175.1 uncultured Bifidobacteriaceae bacterium | reverse complement strand
GTGCTGATGTTTGGCGATCTCGACGACAAGAACGGCCTGGGGTTCGGGCAGGTTCCCCTCCGCGCGGACCAGATCGACCATCTTTGACGTCTCCAGGTCGCTGACCTGCAGATCGGCACCGGCGACACGGCTCAACACGTAGGCAAAGGCTGCCACGTGCCGGGCGCGGCCGGGTTCGAGCTTGTCCAGTTCGCTCGCAATGCGTCTGACCGTATCGGTGTCGCCCCGATCGGCGGATGCCTTCGTGCGTACGTCGCGGAACCAATCCAGAATCGGCATGATCTCTCGGGCGGGCCGTTCCCGGGCCACCTCCAGTAGGAAATCGTAGCATCGACTGCCGGGCTCGCACGGATTCCGACGCTCACGCTGCGGGGGGCGCGTAGAATCCTCCCGGTCTCGATATTCGGCGCCGCAAGCCGCGCAGCCTGGAGGGAACCATGACCGAATCGATCGATCGCCTGCTGAGCCAATACGAAGCGGGAACGTTGTCCCGTCGTGAGCTGCTCGCAGCACTCGCGCTGCTCGCGGTGCCGGCGACCACGCAGGCGCAAGGCAGCCTGCTTCGGGTCCGTTCGTTCAACCACCTGAACATCCGCGTGCGCAACGTGGCCGAGTCCGAGGCCTTCTACCGCAAGGTGCTCGGCCTGCCGGCCGTGCGACCCGTCGTCGGGGCCGCCTTCGCGATCGACTTCCCCGGTGGTGGGTTCATCAGCCTGTGTCCGATTGCCACGGCGAGCTGCGGCGTCAAACCCAACTCGCAGCCCGGCGACATCGACCATTTCGGCGTTGGCGTCGACACCTACGACGCGTCTCGAATCGAGCGGGAGCTGCGGGCCGCCGGATACCAGGGGGTTCGCAACGCCGGGACGAGCGTGTTCGTGGCCGATCCCGACGGAACGTTGATTCAGATCTCGGCCGCCGGCGAGACCTACAAGGCCTGACGCGCCGGGCGGTCGCCGTGTCCGCTGAAGCGGGCCTTCATGGCACAATGATCGCCATCGTGGTGAAGTCGACGCCGGCCGCACAGCCGGCGCGCCGCGCGACCTACGAGGACTTGTGCGCCGTGCCCGATCACCGGGTCGCCGAGATTATCGGCGGCGAGCTCGTCGTCACTCCGCGACCAGCTCTCTGGCACGCGAGGGCCAGTTCGCGGCTGGGTAGCGCGCTCGGGGGACCATTCGATCTCGGATCGGGCGGAGGCCCGGGCGGATGGTGGATTCTCGACGAGCCCGAGCTTCACTTCGCCGAGGATGTGCTCGTGCCGGATCTGGCGGGATGGCGGCGTGAAAGGCTGCCGGTCATCCCTGATGCCGCCTACCTGTCGGTTGCACCCGATTGGATCTGCGAGGTCATTTCACCATCGACCGAGCGAATAGACCGCTCGCGCAAGACCGAGATCTACGCGCGCGAGCGAGTGTCGTGCCTCTGGTTTCTCGATCCCATCGTACGAACGCTGGAAGTCATGAAGCTCGAAGGCGGGCGCTGGGTGCTGTGGGCGGCCCACGGCGAGGCGGATCTGGTGCGCGCGGAGCCGCTCGAGGCCATCGAGCTCGATCTGGCCACCTTCTGGCCGGATGCGCCCGCTTCGAGCTGAGTGCCGGCCGGCCTGGCAGTCGCCACTCCCGGACCGCGCGGCCCGGGATAGCCACGCCGACCGTGTAGAATAGGCGCCGGTAGCTCCAGAGCGGAGGACGGATGCCTGGACGTCAGATTGGCAGACGTCGGCTGATCGGCGGCGCCGTTGTGGTCGGCATGTCGTGCCTCGCTGCGACCCATTCCGGCGCGGCCGGGCCCGCGCAACAGACCGCCGCGACATCCCCCTCGCCCTCGCCGCAGCGCGCGCTCGTCGACCGCTATTGCGTGCGCTGCCACAACCCCCGGACGAACGCGGGCGGCTTGAGCCTCGATGGCATCGACATCGATCGCGTGGGCAATCACCCGGAGATCTGGGAACGGGCAGTGCGGAAGCTTCGCGCGCGCGCCATGCCGCCGGTGGGATCGCCCCGGCCCGATGAACGGACGTACGACGAGCTGCTGTCCTATCTGACGATCAGCCTCGATCGTACCGCCAGGGCCAATCCGAACCCGGGCCGTCCGGATCCGTTTCGGCGTCTGAACCGGACCGAGTACCGGAACGCGGTCCGCGACCTGCTCGATCTGGAGGTCGACGTCACCGATCTCCTGCCAAGAGACGATGCGAGCCACGGCTTTGACAACGTGACGGTGGCCGGTCTCTCGCCGACGTTGATGGAGCGCTACCTGGCGGCCGCCCAGAAGATCAGTCGCCTGGCCGTGGGGAGCCCCGTCCAGCCCGCGAGCCGCGTCGTGGTCCTGCCGCCCGACCTGACGCAGGAAGGCCACTTCGACAGCCTGCCGTTCGGCACGCGCGGCGGCGTGGCCGTCGACCATACGTTTCCGCTCGACGGCGAGTACGGCATCCGCGTGCAGCTGTCCCGCGACCGCAACGAGAACGTCGAAGGGCTGACCGAACCGCACGAGATCGAGATCGCGCTGGACGGCCACCGGCTGCGGGTCTTCACGGTGACGCCGAACCGCAGCCGCATGGGCACGTACTACGCCGACGAGGCGGTGGACAAGGGCCTGGAAATCAGAGTCCCGGTCACCGCGGGTCCTCATGTCGTCGGCGCCACGTTTCTCGAGAAGAACCGGGCGCTCGTCGAAACCGAGCGCCAGCCGTATCAGGCGTTCTTCAACATGGATCGGCATCCGCGCGTGCAGCCGGCCGTGCGGTCCGTGTCCATCACCGGGCCGTTCGATCCGAAGGGGGCGAACGACACGCCGAGCCGCCGCCGGCTGTTCGCGTGCCGCCCGGCGACGCCGGCTTCGGAAGCCGACTGTGCCCGGAAGATCATCACCACGCTGGCGCGCCGGGCGTACAGGCGGCCCGTGACGAGCCGCGACGTCGAGGCGCCGCTCGCCTTCTACCGGGACGCCCGGCAGGAAGGCGGGTTCGAGACCGGCATCGAAATGGCGCTCCGCGCGCTCCTGAGCAGCACGGAATTCCTGTTCCGCATCGAGCGGGATCCGGAGGGCACACCGCCGGGCACGGCATACCGATTGAGCGACGTGGCGCTCGCCTCCCGCCTGTCGTTCTTCCTCTGGAGCAGCATTCCCGACGAGGCGCTCCTCACGCTCGCCGAGCGCGGCGAGCTCGGGCGTCCCGCGGTCGTCGAGCGGGAGGTCCGGCGCATGCTCGCCGACCCTCGCGCGAGCGCGCTCACGACAAACTTCGCGGCCCAGTGGCTGCATCTGCGGAATCTGGCCGCCGTGCAGCCGGACGCCCGGCTGTTCCCCGACTTCGACGAGAACCTGCGGCAGAGCTTCCGTCGCGAAACCGAGCTGCTGTTCGACAGCATTGTCCGGGAGGACCGCAGCGTCACGGATCTGCTGGGCGCGGACTACACGTTTCTCAACGAGCGGCTTGCCAAGCATTACGGCGTGCCGAACGTGTACGGCGATCATTTCAGGCGTGTGGCGCTCGGGCCCGACAGCGAGCGCGTGGGGTTGCTCGGCCACGGCAGCGTGCTGACGGCCACCTCCTATGCCACGCGCACATCGCCAGTACTGCGTGGCAAGTGGATTCTGGAGAACATCCTGGGCACGCCGCCCCCGCCGCCGCCCGGCAACGTCCCGCCGCTCGCCGACACCAGGCCCGGCAGCAGGAACCTCTCGATGAGGGAGCGGATGGTCGCGCACCGCGCAAACCCGGTGTGCGCATCGTGCCACCAGCTCATGGATCCGGCTGGTCTCGCGATGGAGAAATTCGACGCCATCGGCCGGCTGCGGACCGACACCGGTGGCGCCCCAATCGACGTGTCGGGGAGTCTCCCGGGCGGCGTGACGTTCGAAGGCGTGGCCGGGCTGCGGCAGGCGCTGCTCGCGCGCCCCGAGCTCTTCGTCGCGACGCTGACGGAGAAGCTGCTGACCTACGCGCTGGGGCGCGGCGTCGAGCACTACGACGGGCCTGCGGTCCGCGAGATTCTGCGGGAGGCCGCCCGTCACGACTATCGTTTCTCGTCGCTGGTGGTCGGCGTCGCCGGGAGCACGCCGTTCCAGATGAGGAGGTCGAGTTAAATGTTCATTACCAAGATGGCGCTGCCCCGGCGAACGTTCCTGCGCGGTGCAGGAGCCGCCCTGGCGCTGCCGCTGCTCGACTCGATGGTGCCTGCGCTCTCGGCGCTGGCCCAGACGCCGGCACGACGGGTCCCTCGCCTGGGCTTCGTGTACATCCCGATGGGGATGAACCCGGTGCCGTGGACGCCGGCACACGAAGGTCGGATCACCGAGCTGTCGCCCTCGCTCGCCTCGCTGACGCCGTATCTCGATCACCTCACCGTCGTGACCAATCTCGAGGTCGCCAACGCGAACACGACCGGCAATCACGCCTCGTCGAACGCCGCGTTCCTGAGCTGCGCCCGCGCCAAGCGGACCGAAAGCAGCGACTACGAATCGGGGACGACGGTCGATCAGATTGCCGCGCGGCGGATCGGGACCGACACGCCGATCCCGTCGCTCGAGCTCGGCACCGATCTCATCGCGCAGGTCGGCAACTGCGACAACGGCTATGCCTGCGTCTACATGAACAACCTGTCGTGGTCGTCGCCGACGACGCCGCTGCCGACCGAGGCCGATCCGCGCGTGGTGTTCGAGCGACTCTTCGGCGACGGCGGCACGCGCGAGGAGCGGCGCCGGGAGCTCAAGAAGAACGCAAGCATCCTCGACTGGGTCCTGGACGACATGACGCGCCTGCAGGCCAGGCTCGGATCGAGCGACCGGACGAAGGTCGGCGAATATCTCGACACGGTCCGCGAGGTGGAACGGCGAATCCAGCGCGCCGAGCAGCAGACCGGCGAGTCGCTGCTCCCGGATCTCCAGCGCCCGACGAGCGTGCCCGACGCCTGGGAAGATCACGTCAAGCTGATGTTCGACCTGCAGGCGCTGGCGCTGCGGGCCGACATCACGCGAGTCATCACGTTCCAGCTGGCGCGCGAGGCGAGCACGCGGACCTATCCGCAGATCGGCGTGCCCGAGCCGCATCACCCCGTATCGCACCACACGAACGATCCGGAGAAGCTCGCGAAGCTGGCAAGGATCAACGCCTACCACGTCTCGCTCTTTGCGTACTTCCTGGAGAAGCTGCAGTCGATCGAGGACGGAGACGGGACGCTGCTGGATCAGACGACATACCTGCTGGGCAGCGGCATGGGCAATCCCGATGTCCACGACCACGCCAACCTGCCGATCGTCGTCGCCAGAGGCGGGGCGGGACGAGGGTCGGGTGGCTATCACATCAAGTAC
>CAZCEL010000370.1:0-5321 GCA_964497175.1 uncultured Bifidobacteriaceae bacterium | reverse complement strand
CCCACGAATTTTCGTCTCGTCACGCCTTGATGGCCTGTGCTCGAATGCCCGATCGGACGTTCGCCTCTACGCCGGTGACTCGCGGGAGCTGCCGGCTGCTTGGCCGCCGCCGTCAGTAGCCCGCTTCACCCGGGGCGGGCCGCCCTAACCTCCCATCCACTCCACGTCGCCAGTGTCCACAGCCCCCCGCCCGCTGGCTGGGATCGTCAGCGGATGGAACGCCGCGAGAGAGGGCGCCAGTCTCCATGCACTGGTGGCGAACTTGTATCCGTTATGCCGAAGCATCACAGGCGACGGGATTCGTGAAAGCTTGCGCCGGCTCTCGAACGAGGCGCCGATCAGCATTCATGAGGTGCCGAGCGGCACCAAGGTGTTCGACTGGGTCGTACCGCTGGAATGGAACATACGCGACGCGTACGTCCGAAGCCGTCGGGGTGAGAGAGTCATCGATTTTGGAAGCCACAACCTGCACGTGGTCAGCTACAGCGTGCCCGTTCACCGCCGCGTGCCGATGAGCGAGCTTCGCGAGCACCTGTTCACCCGCCCCGACCAGCCGGACGTCATTCCGTATCGAACCTCGTACTACCACGAGACCTGGGGCTTCTGTCTCAGCCAGCGGCAACTGGATCAATTGACGGATGACGAATATGAGGTATGCATCGACTCGACGCTCGAGCCTGGTCATTTGAGTTATGGCGAATGCTTCATCCGCGGCCGAACGGATCGCGAGGTGCTCGTCTCGTGCCACTCCTGCCACCCGTCTCTCTGCAACGACAATCTGTCTGGAATGGCCGTGTCCGCCCGGTTGGCAGCGCTGCTCTCACAGATGGATCTCCGCTACTCTTACCGATTTCTCTGGATTCCCGGAACCATCGGTGCGATTACGTGGCTCGCGCTTCACGAGGAGGGCCTTGCGCGAATCGCGCACGGCCTCGTGCTGTCGTGCCTTGGAGATCATGGCGCCTTCACCTACAAGCGCAGCCGACAGGGCTGCGCCGAGATCGATCGCGTCGTCGAGTACGTCCTGCGGCGCGGGAGCCGCGAACCAACGGTGCTCGATTTCGCCCCGACCGGATACGACGAGCGCCAGTACTGCTCTCCCGGAATCAATCTCCCGGTCGGGTGTCTCATGAGAACTCCCCACGGACAGTATCGCGAGTACCATACGTCGGCGGACAATCTCGAGTTCGTGACCGGAGAAGCGCTGGCGGATTCCCTCCTGCAGCTGGTGCATATCGTTGAGGCACTCGAGACCAACCAGCGATACATCAGCGTAAACCAGAAGTGCGAGCCGCAGCTCGGGCGCCGGGGCCTGTACCACGCGATTGGCGGGCCGAACAGCAGCAGCCTCGAAGAGGCCATGCTGTGGCTGCTCAACTACTCGGATGGAAGCCAGACACTCCTCGACATCGCGGGCCGATCCAGGATGCCTCTGGACGTGCTGGCCGAGGGAGCCGGGCTGCTGGCCGCTCATGGCCTGGTGACCGCGGTCGAGTGAACGGCGAATGGCTCGAAGTTAAACGGCGATCGAGCAGGGCGGCGAACGTGGCGAAGTGAGATGCCTGTGATCAGCATCATCATGCCGGCGTACAACGTCGAACGGTACATCGACCAGGCGATCGACAGCGTCTTGTCTCAGAGCGACCGGGACTGGGAGCTCGTGATCGTCGACGACGGCTCCACCGACGGAACAGCTGACGTCGTCGGCCGATACCAGGACGCCAGAATCTCCGTGATTCGGCAGCAGAATCAGGGACTGGCCGGTGCGCGCAACACCGGCATTCTGGCGGCGCGTGGCGAGCTCGTGGCGCTGCTCGACTCCGACGACAGATGGCGGCCCCGTTTCCTCGAGATGATGAGGCGGCTTGCAGCCGAGCGACCCGACGCGGCGGTCTACTACTGCAGAGCGCGCGGCATCGATGCCGACGGCGCCGAACTGCCGCAGGTGTTCGGCGGTTCGCCCACCTCATCCGACCGGCTGTACGACACCCTGGTTCGGGCGAACTTCCTGATTCCGAGCACCATTGTCTGCCGGCGCTCAGCGATTCTGCGCGCGGGTCTTTTCGATAGGTCGCTTCGATCGTGCGAGGACTGGGACCTCTGGCTGCGGATGCTCCCCGGGCATACCTTCGCCGGGACCGTCGAGTGCCTGACCGAGTATCGCGTCCACGGAGGAACGCTCTCGACCAATCCGCACGGCATGCAGTCGGCCAGTCGCGCCGTCGTCGAGAAGCACTTCGGATCCGACGATGGCCGAGAGGCGACCTGGCAGTCCGTCAAGCGCCGGGCGTACGGTGGGCTGTACCGCTACTACGTTCTGACGTCCGTACAGCGGCAGGGGGACTGGAAAGCTGCGGCGGACTACCTACTCCGAGCGGTGCAGGTGGATCCGTCACTGAGCGTGGATATCGACCTTTTCTACGATTTGGCGCTCGGCAGCCAGCCTGTGGGGTTTCGGGGAAGCGCCCACCACCTGGACCTGGATGCTTCGGGAGTTCGCATCGAACAGCTCGTTCAACGGGCTTTCGAGCTGCCGGGCGCGGAGGTCGTGGCCTCTCTGAGGGGCGTCACCTCAGGCACTGCGTACTACGCGCTCGGTCTCGTCTCGTACCTGGGCGAGCGGCGGTTCCAGAGCCGGCGGTACCTCATCAAGGCGCTTCGGTACCGAAGGGAGCTCTGCCGGGATGGTCGTCTTGCCAACCATCTCGCGATGTCGTTCTTCGGCCGGTCCACGCTCGCCCGCTTGAGAGGTCTGCTGCGCCAGAACCAGCACCGGCTCAGCTCTGTAGCGTGAGCCCTCTGGGGTCGGCACTGATGCGAATCCTGTTCATCTCGAACGGCTTTCCTCCCCACCGGTGGGCCGGCACGGAGACACACACCGCCGCGATTGCCGAAGGCCTGCTGAAGGGAGGCCACTCAGTTCAGGTGCTGTGCGCGGGTGACTGGGAGGGCGGCTCGAAGTATTGGAACGGCTTCTCCGATGACGTGTACCACGACGTTCGAGTCCGCCGGCTGCACCTGGACTGGACCCTGTCGCCCGACCCCTTCCGTTACTTGTACGACAATCCGGTCGTCGCCTCGTACCTCGAGGGCTACCTCGGTCATCTTCGGCCCGACATCGTTCATGTGACCTCGTGCGAGACGCTCTCGGCGAGTGTGCTCGGCGTCGTCAAGCGATCGGGCGTACCCTTAGTCCTGTCTCTGACGGATTTCTGGTTCCTGTGTCCGCGGCTCAATCTTCTTCGGAGTGACGGCGAGAACTGCAGCGGGAACACGACCCCGTGGGACTGCCTCCGGTGCCAGTTGCTTCATACCAACGCCTATCGCTGGTCCCATCGCCTGCTTCCGGACGCGGCCGCGCGGCGGGTGCTCACCTTCGCGAGTAAGCGCCCGGTGCTGACGCGCCAGCGGGGTCTGAGGGGCTATGCCGGCGACATGGGCGCTCGGAAGGCGTTCTTGGAGCGGGCGATTCGGCTCCCCGAGCGTCGGCTGACGGCCTCGCCGTTCGTGCGGGATGTCTTCGTGGCCAACGAGGCGCACGCGCCTATCACGGTTCAACCCTACGGGCACGACTTGTCGTGGCTGCATCGGTTCCCGGGAAAGAGGCGGGCGCTGACGTTGAGGCTGGGCTACATCGGTCAGATCTTCCACCACAAGGGCGTGCATCTGCTGATCGAGGCAGTGCGCCGGTTACCGGCCGATCGGGGAGTCGAACTGGCGATCTACGGCGACCTGAGCCGCGACCCGGCGTATGGCGCCTCGCTCAGGACCCTTGCAGGCGGCGCACCGAACATCACGTTCTGCGGCACGTATCCGCACGACCAGAGCGGGAACGTGTTCGCCAACCTGGACCTGCTCGTCGTGCCCTCGCTCTGGTACGACTTTCCCCTGATCGTTTACGAGGCCTTCGCCACTGGGACACCGGTCGTCGCCACTGCCCTCGGCGGCATGGCTGAGGTCGTCGTCCACGACGCCAATGGACTGCTCTTCGAGCGAGGAAGCGTCGAGAGTCTGGCCCGTCAGCTGGGGCGGCTTCTCGACGAGCCCTCCCTCCTCGATCGATTGTGCCGGGGTGTTCCTGCGGTCAAACGGATCGAACAGGAGGTCGGCGAGCTGCAAGCCATCTATGGAGACCTTGCAGGCCGACGTGCTACAGCTCGTCGAGCACCAGACGAATCTGTCTGCATGTCTCGGTGATATCGAACCGTTGGCACGCAATCTCGCGAACCCTGACCCGCGCATCGTGACGCTCGATCTCGGAGCGCCGACTGTGCTCGATGATCTTGTCGCGGAGCTCCGACGCCGTTACAAACAGGTTCGCGGAAGGGAGCACCTCGTCGGCGCCGGCCCACCCGTGACACAGGCAGTAGCAGCCGGCGGCCATGGCTTCGAGAAGAGCAACCTGCTGGCCTTCCCAGTAGCTGTTGGAGACGAAAATGTCGACCTGGTGGAGCCATGCCGGCGTGTCGGCGACAAATCCGTCGAAGGAGACACGATCCGTCAGATCGAGCTGCCTCACGAGACGGTGCACGGCGAGGTTGTAGCGCAGATCGTCGGCCGGATCGCCTGCGAGCCGCAGCCGGGCCGGGTACCCGCGGACGACGAGCTCGTGGAGCACCAGGACCATCTCGTAGACTCGCTTGATCGGTGCAATGTGTCCCAGCATGCCGATCGTGAACGTGAAGGGACGGTCCTGCACCGGCGCAAATCTCGAAAGCGACCGCCCGTTGCGGACAACGACCAGCTTGTCCCGATGCTCCGGGTACCGTTCGCCGAACATCGTCTGCATCGCCCTGCTGAGTACGATGATTCTGGCCACCGCCCCCCAGTCGATCCTGGGTGCCCATTGGAGGAGCTCGAACGAATGAAGGCGCGTGACGATCCTGGCGCGGTGGGGAAGATGGCTTGCCGGCGCAAGCAGGTTACTCGCCCACTCGAAGAAGCAGAGGTCGGTCGAGGTCAGCACGGAGCCGACCGCCCGTCTGAAGGCCCAGCCGTTCAGGCGCTCTCGAAGAAACGGGACGCGGTAGGTTGGCTGGCTGAAGAGGACCGTCTCGTAGTGCATCGACAGGTCATCGTAGATCTCTCGAAAGAAAGTCCAGTTGTCCTCGCCGACGAACACTCCGAGCCTGCGCACGGCGGGCACCAGTCTACTTGATCAGGTGGTGTCGTCCGGCCGATCGGCGGGACGTCAACGTGGATTCCGCTATTCGATGACTCGAATTCCCGTGGGCACCGGGGGCGGAGGGACGCTCACCTCGCCCCACTGTACCTCGAGGGTTGGTCTGGCCGGCGCGTTCCAGTCCCCGACGTCGGACGAC
>CAZCEL010000369.1:0-5339 GCA_964497175.1 uncultured Bifidobacteriaceae bacterium | reverse complement strand
ACGCGATGAGCGCTCGCGCGATCGCGGTCACGACCACGTTCGGATGTTTGCCGCGGCCGACGAGCCGACGAAACCGCTTGCACAGCCGGACCTGCGCCCTCCACCCGAGGGTCTGAATCGGTTTCGGCAGGGCGTCGATCCGCGTCTGAATGTGTTGGGAGACCTTGGCGGGATGGCGATAGGCCCACGCGCCCTCGATCAACGCCCGTCGGGCGCGGCCGTTGCCGGCCTTCATGATCCCGCCCTGGCGGCGCGACGGCCCGCTCGAGTACTCGGACGGAATCAGCCCGACGAAGGCGGCCAACTGTCGCGGCGAGCCGAAGCGCGTCAGGTCGCCGAGTTCGGCGACGACGGTGATCGCGACGAGCCACTGGACGCCGCGCAAGGCCTGCAGCGCCTGGACGACCGGATAGAGCCGCCACGCTGGCGCGCGCTCGAGAAGTTCGGCCTCAAGCCGATGCAGCCGATCGACCTGTTCGTCGACGGCCCGCACCGATTCCTGAAACACGATCTGTTGCGCCGCCGTGGGACACACGACCTTGGCGAGGTACCGCAGATGCGCCGCATTCCAGTCCGCGCGCCCGCCAGCGTGCAGGCCGAGCCGGAGCAGGAAGCCCTTCAGCCGCAGCTTGGCCGTCGTGAGGCTGAGTCGCGCCGCATCGCGCGCGCGCACGAGGTCGCGCCTCGCTTCGTCGTCGACGGTCGGCACATAGACGCGGGTGAGATCGCCCGAGCGGAGCAAGCGCGCCAGTTCCATGGCGTCGCGCCGATCGGTCTTCACCTTATCACCCGGCTTCTTGGGCAGGAGCGACGGCGCGACGACCTGGCACGCAAAGCCCTTCCCGGTCAGATAGCGCTGGAGGACGTAGCCGCACGGGCCCGCCTCGTACGCGAACACGAGCGCCGGCGTCTTCGCTTCGAGCCGCCGACTCAGTTTATCGAGGTCCGCCTGGCGCGTGCCGATCGCGCCCACGAACACCGGCGGCTCGGCGCTTTGTCCCTGCGCATGGGCGAGGGCGATCGAATCTATATGAACACGTCGAGACCGACGAAAAGCGGAGCAGGCTGTGTCATGGCGGACCTCCGGGAACACAGCGCTGCGGTCCGTGCGGCGCTGCGGCTCTGGCCCGCACAGGCTAACCCGCGACGATACCGGAGGTCAGCCGTGTGCTGTCGCCGAAGTCATACTGTCTAGCCGGATCAAAGCCCGAAGAATTGCCGGCCAGCCCGAAAGGCTGACACAATGTCTTCGGTGAGTCCGATCATCCCGGAGAGTGGCCCCTATCGGTTGTTGTCTTCTCCAGCGACCGGAACGAACCGTCGCACGTTTACGTCAAGCGGGACCGCAAGATCGCGAAGTTCTGGCTCGCGCCCGCGCGAATGGCGTACACGTATGGATTCGGCGAGACGGAACTGAACCGCATCGCGGGTGTGGTTCGAAAACACGAAGCTGCACTCTCGAAGGCGTGGCATGACTACTTCAAGCATCGCAACGGAAACGGCGGCAGCTCAGAACGTTCGCGTCACTGATCGCGCGCTCGTGGTGGAGTTGCGAGACGGTCGCGTGGTGTCGGTCCCGCTGGCGTGGCCGCGAGGGGATCCTACGGTCGAGCCGTCAGATCGATCGTCGTGGCTCCGGCCGCGACCGCGATCGAACGGTCGATCCGCTCGCTGCCGCTGTACACGGTGACCATGTACGAGCCGGCGGGAACGCCCTCGATGAAGAAATTGCCCGCCGCATCCGCGATGGCCGCGTACGGCGACCGGGTTGCGATGACCTGCGCCGTCATCGCGGGATGGATGTCGCAGCCCACATCGTAAAAGCCATCCCGCTCGAAAGTAAACACGTACTTCCCGCCGGTTGGAATCGCCACGTTGAACGCCGGCTGATGGTTGGCCGCCTCACGCACCCGCACGTTGTGCAGCACATCGTCATTGTTGAGGAACTCGGAGGGCTGGCCGGTCCGGACGATGAGGATGGAAGGAAGGAATGTCTGCTGCACCTGATCCATGAACGAGGGCGCGCTTTGTGGCAAATCGACCGCCGTCTCGGGATCGAAGATCACGATTGACGGCATGTTGCTTACCGCAGCTGGCGCCCGGCCCGACACGGTGAACGGCCCGCTCGACGCCTCGGGCACCGGCGCGGTCGACACCGGAGCGGACGGCGTCTCCTCCTCGACCCCCGTCGAGCATCCGGCGGCGACGACGACAAGAACGGGAAGGGCGAGCCGAGGGAAAAGTGAGGTACGCAACGACTATTTCGGGACCCTGCGGTCGCGGGCGTGCCACAGACCGATCGCCATTGTGACCGGCGCGGGGCCGCGCATACGCCGCCGCCGCGAGGCTCGCGTCATGGCCGGCCCTCGACTCGTGCCATCATGTGGATCAAGTATATCCGCTCGCCGCCAATGACTCACACTGACCCGGTCTGCGGCATGACGATCGACCAAGAGGAGGCGGTCGGCACCGCCGAGCACAACGGGGTCGTCTACTACTTCTGCGCCGAGAGCTGTCTCGAACGCTTTCGAGCGACGCCGGACACGTTTCTGACGCCGCGCGCGGCCGACGAGATGGCCGCGTCCCTGCCCCGCCCCGGCGTCACCTACACCTGCCCGATGCACCCCGAGATCGTCCGCGACGCGCCGGGGCCATGTCCGATCTGCGGCATGGCGCTCGAGCCCCTCGTCGCGGCGCCGACGGACGCGCCGAGCGAAGAACTCGTCGACATGACGCGGCGCTTTCGCATCGGCGCGCTGCTGGCGGCGCCGATCGTGCTCGCGGCGATGGCGGACATGGTCGGCGGAGGCCGCCTGCTCATGGCGGGGGGACCGGCCGTCAACTGGATCCAGATGGCGTTGGCCACGCCCGTCGTGCTGTGGGCCGGGCGGCCGTTTTTCGATCGCGCCTGGACCTCGATTATCAATCGCAGCCCAAACATGTTTACGCTCATCGGCGTGGGCGTGGGCTCGGCGTTCATCTACAGCACACTGGCCACCGTCGCGCCCTCCGTGTTTCCTGAAGGCTTCCGCATGCACGGTGTGGTCGAGACGTACTTCGACACCGCTGTCGTGATCACCGTGCTCGTGCTGCTCGGCCAGGTCCTCGAGCTGCGCGCCCGGCACCAGACGGGCTCGGCCATTCGTCAGCTCCTCGCGCTCGCCCCGGAGACCGCGCGGCTGGTGACAGACGAAGTCGAACGTGACGTGCCGCTCGATCAGATCAAGGTCGGCGACCTCTGCCGCGTGCGGCCGGGCGAGAAGGTGCCCACCGACGGCGTGGTGGTGGAGGGCCTGACGGCGATCGACGAGTCGATGGTCACGGGCGAGTCGCTTCCGGTCGACAAGCGGCCCGGGGACCGCATCACTGGAGGCACGATCAACACCACGGGCACGCTGCTCTTTCGAGCGGACCGCGTGGGCAGCGACACGCTGCTCGCACACATCGTCCGCATGGTGGCCGAGGCGCAGCGCAGTCGGGCGCCCATCCAGGCGCTGGCCGACCGCGTCTCGGCCTATTTCGTGCCCGCCGTCGTGCTGGTGGCGTTGGCGGCCTTCCTTGCCTGGAGTGTCTGGGGCCCCGAGCCGCGTCTCGCGCGCGCGCTGCTCAGCGCGGTGGCCGTGCTGATCATCGCGTGCCCGTGCGCGCTGGGGCTGGCGACGCCGATGTCGATCATGGTCGGCATCGGCCGCGGCGCCGGCGCCGGCGTGCTCGTCCGGAACGCGGAGGCGCTCGAACGCCTCGAGCGGGTCGATACGCTCGTCGTGGACAAGACAGGCACGCTGACCGAGGGGCGGCCGAGCCTCCGGTCGATCACGACATTCGACGCCAGGTCCGAGGAGGACGCGCTCCGCGTCGCCGCCGCGCTCGAGTTGGCCAGCGAGCATCCGCTGGCCGCCGCCATCGTGTCTGCCGCGAGGGAGCGGAGCCTGCCCTTGCCCCCCGTTGAAGCGTTCCGGTCCGATCCGGGTAGGGGCATAACGGGCGTTGTCGATGGTGTCCGGGCAAGCGTGGGAAACGAGGCGATGATGCGAGCCTCCGGCGTGGACCTCGGCGAGGGCGAGACGCGCGCCGAGCGGCTCCGGCGCGACGGGCAGACCGCGATGTATCTCGAGATCGGCGGACGGCTGGCCGCCCTCGTCGCCGTCGCCGATGGCGTGAAGGCGTCCACGCCCGATGCGCTGACGGCCCTCAAGCAGGACGGTCTGCGCATCGTCATGCTGACCGGAGATACGCGCACGACGGCGCAGGCGGTCGCCACACAGCTGAAGTTGGACGATGTCAGGGCCCAGGTGCGGCCTGAGGGGAAGCGCGAGGTGGTTCAGCAGCTTCAGGGCGCGGGGCACAGCGTGGCCATGGCTGGCGACGGCGTGAACGACGCGCCCGCGCTGGCCGAGGCTGCGGTGGGCATTGCCATGGGCACCGGAACCGACGTGGCCATCGAGAGCGCGGCCGTGACGCTCGTCAAGGGTGACCTTCGCGGCATCGTGCGAGCGAGGCGTCTCTCCAGGGCCACGATGAGGAACATCAGGCAGAATCTGTTTCTGGCCTTCGTATACAACGCCGTGGGTGTCCCCGTGGCGGCCGGGGCCCTCTACCCCATCACTGGTACCCTCATCAGCCCGATCTGGGCGAGCGCGGCGATGACGTTCAGCTCGGTGTCGGTGATCGCCAACGCGCTCAGGCTGCGCCGCGTTCGTCTGTGACGCGCGGGGCTCATGCCGCAAGGAGGTCGAAATGGCTGTCGATCCGGTGTGCAAGATGCAAGTCGACGAGCACAAGGCTGCGGGCAAGAGCGAGTACAAGGGGCAGACCTATTACTTCTGCGCTCTCGGCTGCAAGAAGCGATTCGACGAGAATCCGGACAAGTATCTGGGGAAGTAGATAGCGCGGAGTTCGGCGCCTCCAGGACGTTGTTCCGACTGTCGCCGGCGCGGCCCGCTCCGAGGGTGTCTTCGCGACACCCAACTCGAAGACCGCGCTAGTACCCCAGTCGCACCGCCAACTGCACGACGCGTGGATCCCCGGCCGAAGTGATGGCGCCGAAGCCGGGAGTTCCCAGGTCCGAGGCGGCGAGCGGCCAGGCGATGATTCCCACGATTCTGGGCATGGTCGGACCGGGCCCGGACCTGATGTGACTCTAGACCAGTCAGATACGTGAATCAAATCAGCTTGAATCGGCCCGTAACGATTCAACTATAATGGCCCGGCGTGATTCCTCCCGCGGTCCGTCGACGGGCTGTGACGCTGGCAGCGTGTCTTGCGGCAGGGACGCTGGCGATGGTGGCGGCTCCAGCGGCTCAGCCCGTAGCGGCACGCGCCGCCGGTGGGGCGCTGAC
>CAZCEL010000368.1:3784-5339 GCA_964497175.1 uncultured Bifidobacteriaceae bacterium | reverse complement strand
GCATCACGCCGAATCCGGCGGCGAGCACATTCCGGCGGGAAATCGAGATCGCCCGAGAGGCAGCGGGATCAGCAGGCGCCACCAAGATGCTCCACGGTAAGTCAGTCTCCCGGTAGCTCCTCGTCACGCGATCGGCATCCGCGACGGGACGGCCCCAGGACAGACGCCCGGACGGCTCCTCCAGTGCCAGCCGGACGTCCAGGTTCTCCCAAGCCGCCTCTGTCGATTTCATCAGTTCGTCCACACGGCCCACCAGCGCCGCCGTGCCGGCCTGCGTGCGACGCCAGAGGGTGACGAACCCGGACTCGCCGGCGGCCCAGGCCGCCCGGCCCGCAGCCTGCTGCTGCCAGAGTGGCCACAACGCGTCAACCGCGCGGGCAAGATCCAAACCCTGGCGGCTGGTCTCCGTCGGCGCGATCGCAGTCGGCACCGATTCCTGATAGAAATCGAACGTTGGCCGATCGAGTGGAAAGCGCCCATCGAAGAGAGCGGCGGCGAGGAGCTCCCTCTCCTCGGCGGTCCTGGCACCGTCGATCGCGTCGAGCAGAACGATCCGCTCCCGGCGTGCGACGAGCTCGGCGGGTGCTCCTGCGACGCGTACCTGACCCATTGCCGCCAGCTCGCCGTACACAGCGAGCGCCTGTCGAGTTTTCTGCTGCTTTCGGAGAACGCGCGCGAGGCGGAGCAGCGCGGCTGCGCGAACCGATCGGTCCTTTGACGCCGCGATCGCGCGATACGCCACTTCGGCGCCCGCCAGGTCCTGATGGCGGAACTCGGACGCCTCGGCGGCCGCGAACAGTCTCGCCGGCGCCTCGGGCGCAGGCTGGACCTTCGGGTAGTACGGCAGAGGGACACCCTGCCGCTCGAGGACAGCTCCCGAGTCGAGCACGAGCACGACCGTGTCAGCGGGCAGCTGAACCGGGGTTCGCCGCGCGGCTTGGGCGAGCAGATCGTTCCATCCGGCCAGGCTGCGATCGAGCTCGCGGGCGACGAACGCGGCAGCGCTGTCGAGCCGTTCGCGCACCCGCTGCGCATCGAGTGCGCGGTCCTGCGCCAGCAGCCGCCATCCGAGCCAGCCGACCGCCACGAGCGGAATGCCTGACAGGAGCAGGAAGACCGCCAGCAGCGTCGCCGGCGCCGCAACCTGTCCGCGTGTCACCGGGGCTCGAGCCTTCCCGTCACAGGCTCATTCTACGCGCGCGTGTCACGGTCCTATCGGCCGTGTGTCACGGCTTTGTCCGGCGACGGTCAGTCTCGGTGCCATCGGTTGGTCCCACCGCGGTCGACTTCGGGGGTGGCGATGCGGCGAAGCGAAAGGGCGAGACCCTAACGCATTCACGGCTCCACTTGACGCATCGCGTGGGCGGCGCCGGTCCTGACGCGCTGTGCCACGTTCTTTGACACCGGCCAGGAGCCTGCGCGGGGACTGACACGCGCAACACCCGGCACGTCGAGAGCTCTCCACGCGCCGAGGGACCGCCGTGATTCAGCGGCGGCCGTTCGACTGGGCGGCGAGGTTCTCCATCACCCACAGCTCGACGGGCGTGTCGGTCAG
>CAZCEL010000368.1:1609-3684 GCA_964497175.1 uncultured Bifidobacteriaceae bacterium | reverse complement strand
TCGACTGGGCGGCGAGGTTCTCCATCACCCACAGCTCGACGGGCGTGTCGGTCAGCCGGAAGAACACCACCTGATTCGTGTGCGGGCGCACGCCCAGGCCGCGTATGCGGTCGAGGCCGAAATCGAGCTTCTTCGGTTGGCCACCCGCGGACGAGATTATCCACACTTCGCTCCCATCATCGGTTCCCGGCACGAAGGTCTTGGTGAACAACACCGCACCGCCGTCCGGTGACCACGACGTCCAGCCCAGCTCTTGAGGCAACGGCACCTGCAAGAGCTCTCGCGGCGGCCCACTCTCAAGCGGGACGACCACCAGCCTCGACGTATTGGACGCGCGATCGGCTGCAGTAAGCGCGAGGTGTCGGCCGTCGGGCGATAAGGACATGAACCGTTGGCCGATGATCTCCTTTCGACGCATGACTTCGCGCTCGCGGCCGGAGCCAAGATCTCGCTCGACGATGACGATCTCTTTCCGGGCCGAATCGATCCGCAGGAAGACGATGCGGAGGCCATCAGGCAGCGGGAGTGGCGACCAAATCGCCTCCAACTCCTTGGAGAGCTGAACCAGCGGAGTCACCGCTCCAGTCTGCGCGTCGACTCGATACGCTCCTCGCCGGCCCCTCGGATCGCGGCCGTCGACCATCAACGAGCGGCCGTCGGGCGCCCAGCGGGGCTGATTGAAGTACGCGAGGTCCGGTCGTAACTCGCGCACGTCGCCGGTCGCTTCCGACCGAATCGCCAAAGTGGGCCGGGCCCGATTCCGTGCGAGCACCTGATAGGCAAGGTAGCGGCCATCAGGCGACCACTCGGGGTGACGCCCCACCAGCGATCCAGGCAAGGTCGCCGGGCCCATCACGACCTTTCCCTCCTTGAAATCAACAGACGCGGTGTAGAGGTTCAGTCGGGCAGGCAGGACACCGAAGTACAGCGCGCCAGTCCGCGTCGTCCCCATGGCCTTGGGCCGTCCTACATCGGACTTAATCAGCATTGCGGCTCCGCGTGGCCGACCGCTTTCGAATGGAATGCCCCACAGGTCTGTCGAACCCGCGCGATCGCTGATGAACAGGAGCTTGCCGTCGGGCATCCAGGACAAGACGGAGTCGTCGGCCGGGTCCACGACCACGGACACTTCTCGGCTGCCATCGATCGCCATGACGAAGACGTCGCGCTGCTGCGAGCTCTCGCTGTGCGGAGAGTCGAACGCGATATACCGGCCGTCGGGCGAGAACACAAGCTCGCCAGGCCTCCGCCACCCGATGGATTTCAGGACACGGAGCGAGCCGTCGCTGGCTGATACGAGGCCCATTTGCATCGTGCGATCCCTGCGTTCCAGCTCGACGGCAATCCATTGGCCGTCAGGAGACCAGTCGGCGGGGCGAAGGTACTCGACGTCTTCGTTGCTGTAAAGGATTCTCGGAGCCGGTCTGTCCGGGCGTGTCTCGACAATCCGCAGGTCAAAGCGGTCGGTCTTGTCGTCATACCATGCGTACGCGACCTGATGGCCGTTGTGTCGCATGACCGAATACTCGGCAAAATCCTCCGACTGTGCCCACGTCCCCTTGTTCGTGAGCCGGCGATTGCTGCTGGTCGCCAGATCGCGCACGGCCAGATCGCCCGTCGACCAATCGGTAAATGACAAGTAGCGACCATCAGCGGAAATAGTCCCCGTGGTGTCGACGTCCTTGTCCTTCCAGACCTGGCGGGTCACAATCCCCGCGGACCCGGCGGATGTGCGCGTGAGCGCCGCCAGTCTCGTGCGCGCCTCGGCGGCCGCGTCGGTCTGATCCGCAAACTGACGCGCGACCTGTTCGAATACCGCCTGCGCCTTCGCCTCGCCCACCTTCTGATAGCAATCCCCCAGGCGCAGCAGCGCCTTCGCCGACAGCGCGCGATCGGCCGCGAACTCCTTCGCGATGCGCTCGTACAATTGAATGGCCCGCTGCATGTCGCCGTCCGCCCGCTCGGCGGCGAGCGCCTTCTGGAACAGGTCGTGTCCGCTCTGGGCCGTCACACGGCCCATCGCGAGCCCGGCGACGACGACCAGGAATATTGCCACCCAAAGAGAGGGTCGCAGT
>CAZCEL010000368.1:0-1509 GCA_964497175.1 uncultured Bifidobacteriaceae bacterium | reverse complement strand
AAGTGCTCATCAGACGTCCCTCCATGGTGACGCCCGAACGATAGGCTGCCGCCGCGAGCGAGGTGTCACGATCGGGACCGATGGACGCAAACTTCTCGTACATTTCTCGTCAGCCTCTCACCCCACCCACTTGTAGCCGACCCCGTGCATTGTCAGGAGATGGCGCGGCTCGGCGGGACTCGACTCGAGCTTGGACCGGAGCGAGGCGATGTGATTGTCGACGGTGCGCGTCGTCGGTGTCGCCTCGTAGCCCCACACCTCGTTCAGCAGCTCGTCGCGCGTGACGACCATCCCCGGACGCGAGGCCAGGAACCGGATGACCCCGAATTCCTTACGGGTCATCTCAACGAGTCGACCGCCTTTTCGCGCCTCGTACCGGCGGAAGTCAATCGCCACGTCGTCGAACCGGAGCTCGTCGAGGGCAGTCAAGCGCGGTTCGGAGCGCCTGAGGATCGCCCGCACCCGGGCCATCAGCTCGCGGACGGAGAAGGGCTTGGTGACGTAGTCATCCGCTCCGAGATCCAGACCGAGCACGCGGTCGTTCTCCTCGCCGCGCGCGGTGAGCATCACGATCGGCGTCGTCACGCCCTCGCGCCGCATGGTCCGGCAGACGTCGTACCCGTTCAGCTTCGGCAGCATCAAGTCGAGGATGACGAGGTCCGGCTTGCGCTCGCGAATCACGCGGCACGCGGTCTCGCCGTCGCCCGCCGTCAGGACCTCGTGCGACTCGAAGGCCAGGTTGTCGGCCAGGCCGCGCAGGATGGCGGGGTCGTCTTCGACGACGAGAATGCGACTCACGGAAGAACCGGGCATGGCAGCGTACCTGTTTCAGATCGCAGACTCATCGTCAGACTCACGACTGCCATTCAACGTCGCGCGCGGCCAGAAGCCCCGTGCTCGAGAATTCCGAGCACGAGCGGCGTCGTCATCTGGCACGTCGGGCGCAGCCTCGCGCATCAGGTCGGGATCCACTGTCTCCCCGGGAGGCAACCGTCGCCACTGGCCACTGTCCTCGGGGCGCGGCAGGTGTTCCGGTGTGGGGCCAGTCCCATCGAGCTGGACCAGCGGCAGAAGCATCGAAAACGTGCTCCCTTCCCCCGGCGCGCTCCTCACCGTCACGCGCCCGCCGTGGGCCTCCACGGTATGTGCCACGAGGGTCAGTCCCAGCCCGGTGCCCGGAATGAGCTGCAGCTCCGGGCCCGCGACGCGGTAGAACTTCTCGAAAATCCGTTCGTGTTCATCGACAGGAATGCCGACACCCCAGTCAGTCACAGAAATGACGGCATGGCCGTCCTGACGCTCCAGGCGGAGCTCGATCTCGCGGCCCTGGCCCGAGTACTTCATGGCATTGCTGAGCAGGTTCAGAATGGCCTGCTCGATGGCATCCGCGTCGGCCGCCATCGGAGGCAGATCAGCGGCAATCGCGAGCCGCAGCGCGAATCCCTGCCGGGACAACGGATATGTCATGGCCCTGTCTCTTATACACATCTGACGCTGCCGACGATCTTA
>CAZCEL010000367.1:0-5341 GCA_964497175.1 uncultured Bifidobacteriaceae bacterium | reverse complement strand
GGGTGGGCACCGTTCTCGTCATGTTGTACGTGTCGCGGCGATACCACGTCGCGCTCACCGAGAGGCCCTGCACGAGCTCGTGCTGCACGCCGGCCGTGTACTCCATGTCGTACTCGCGCTTGATGTCGGGGTCCGGACGGCGCAGGAGGATGGGCAGACCGAACGACCGGTTGTTGCTCGCGCCGATCTCGTTGTCCTGGGCGATATTGTCGCTGTTCGAGTCGGTCCAGGTTCGCGTGTCGCTCTGGAAGAACAGCGGATTGTAGCGCTGCGCGAAGCCGAGCGCCTGGCCGGCCATGTAACGGTTTACGGTTCCCTTCAGCGCCGTTCTCGCATTGCCAAACAGGTCGTATGACGCGCCAAATCGCGGTACCACATCGAACCAGTTGGGCATGTTCGGCACTGCGGCGAGTTGGCGAACCGGGACAAAGCGCCCTGCGCCGGCCTCCTGGTTGGCGATCTCGCCGTTGAAGTACTCGAACCGCACGCCCACGTTCAGCGTCAACTGCTTCCTGGTCCACTGATCCTGGACGTACAGCCCGAGGTCGGCGTTCTGAGTCTCGTGGGAGTTCACAGGCGTGTTGTACACAGTGACTGCGAACGGAACATTGTTTGCGTACAGCTGAAGAAGGTCGCCGTTCATGTCCCGGTCGATCCGGTACCTGCCAAAGCCCCACTGCATGCCCGTCTTGAGCGAGTGGCTGCCCGTCACATACGACGCCGCCGTGCTGATGACGTACTTGGCCGGAAACAGGCCGAAGGTCGGGGCCGGTACGCCGTCGTAGGCCTTCAGTGTCCGTATGTCGTACTTGCCGATGGTCGTGTACCACTCCGGTGAAAAGCGCGGCTTCGCGATGCCGGGCTGCGTGAGGATCGTTACGAACTCGATATTGGTCGCGAAGCCGGCTTCGAGCAGCAGCTTGCTCGTCACCGGGGACGTCCATTTCGCCTGCCCCGTTGCATAGAGCGCGTGACGCTGATCGCGCCTGAAGGCCGCCGTCTCTGGCTCGTAGAACGCGCCCAGCTCATACGTCTTGTACTTCGGGTAGCGATCGTGGTAGGCCGTGATCTTGTTTCGCGGCGTCATCTGCCACGTCAACCGGACCATCTGGTTCTGAATCGCTTGTTCCTGGACGGCCGGACTCCCGTCCCTGAAGAACGCGTTCGCGACGATGTCGTCGGTGGAGATTCGCCGCCACGTGCCGAAGAACCAGAGCCGGTCCTTCTTGATGGGCCCGCCCAGACCGAAGTTGACGTCCGAGACATGGACGATGCGGTTGCCCTGTGCCAGATTCCGTGCCTTCAGCTCGGCGGTGACGTTGTCGCTCTGCCAACTGCCGTCGCTCCCGCCGACAAACGCGGACCCGCTCAGGCGGTTGCCGCCCTCTCTCGGGATCATGTTGATCCTGACGCCTCCGCCGGAGACGTCCGCGCCGAGGCCGCTCGTCTGATACGTGACCTCCGCATTCGCCGCGTCGCTGAAGTACGCCTGCACCTGGTTGTCGCTGAGCAGGCTGTTGAGCGCCATGCCGTCCACCTGCACGGTGGTGTCAGTCTGCCTGGAGCCGTGCGAGACCATGTAGATCTGCTCCATCTGCTGGTTGCCGCCGACGTCGGTGTTGCTCATGCGCACGCCGGGCATCAAGGCGGCCAGCCCGGCGTAGTTGCGCGCGGAGGGCAGCGAATCAAGGAGTTCGCGCGTCACGACCTGGGTTCGCTGCGTGTTCTGCACGTCGACGATCGGCGATGCGCCGGTGACCGTGACCGTCTCCTGCAGGCCGCCGACGCGAAGGTCGACGTTGAGGGTGATTGTCGTGTTGCCGGGCAGCTCGATCCCGTCTCGCTGCAGCGTACTGAACCCTGGCAGGGTGAAGGTGACGGTGTAGGGGCCCGGTCTCAGATCCACAATCGTGTAGCGGCCCTCCCCGTCCGACACGACGGACCGGACTTTCTCGATCAGCACCGGGCTGGCCGCTTCGACGGTCACACCGGGCAGGATGGCGCCCGAGGTGTCGCGCACCAGCCCGGTGATGGCGCTCTGGGCGGACGAAAGCGAGGGAACGACCAGGAGACCAAGCAGAACCAACGCGAGGCGGATGGGAGAACACCTGGCGTGCATCAATCTCTCCTTTTGAGACGTGGCGTCCGAAAACACCACGCGGAATCAGTGCAACCTAGCATCCCTTCGCCCCCATCGTCAACGGCAAGGGAGGCCCAGGTCCCATCTCAAGTGGGGCGTGTTCAACATTCCGGATCACGACCGGCCGCCGCAGCCGGGCGCCAATGGCTCGGCCGGCAGCGTCATCTCCATGTGACAGATGCGGCGGGAGCGCCGGCCGCCACCGATGCCGCGGAGGTCAGGAACCGACTGACTGGTGCACAAGCGTCTTGAAGCGCTGCCACAGCGAATCGGGATTGGCCGGCGAGCTCTGCGTCATCACGATGGTGACCATCTCGAGAGCCGGATCCACCCAGAAGATCGTGCCGGCCGATCCGTTCCACCCGTACTCGCCGCGACTGGCCCCGTAGTCAAGCGCGCCCGGATCCGTCACGATCTCGACGTTGCCAAGCCCCCACCCCAGCTGGCCCCTTCGTGACTTGACGAACGGATCCGGCAGCCGGTTGACCGTCATCATGTCGACGGTTTCGCCGCGCAGCAGCCTCGTACCGTCGAGCGTCCCTCTACTCAGGAGCATCTGGCAGAACCGGAGGTAGTCGGGAACCGTGGACACCAGCCCGACCGCGCCTTCGAGGAGCGCTGGCCGTTCGGTGAACGGAACAGCCTCCAACTCGATCGGCCCCAGGGCGCCGGTCTGTCCCGTATAGACGGTGGCCAGGCGGTTCCGCTGTTCCGGCGAGACCCAGAACCCTGTGTCCACCATCGCGAGCGGCCCGAACACCCGTTCACGCAGGAACTCGTCGAGCGGCCTGCCCGACCAGATCTCGATCAGGCGGCCGAGCACGGTGGTCGATTCGCTGTAGCGATACCTGGTGCCGGGATCTTCCATCAGCGGCACGCGGACGATGTCGGCCACGAACCGCGGCAGGGCCAGGCTGCGCGAACGCACCTGGGCTCGACGGTAGATGTCGGAGGTGCGGTGATTCAGGCCCGACGTGTGGAGCATCAGGTCTTGGATCGTGATGTCACGCGACGGAGGGCGGGTGGAGCCGGTCTCCGAGGCCAGGACTGTTACAGACTTGAATTCCGGCAGGTACTTCGACACCGGATCGTCCAGACGGAATCGACCCTGTTCCCACAGCATCATCGCGGCCGCGGCGGTTACCGCCTTGGTCATCGAGTAGATCCGGAAGATCGAGCGATCGGTCATCGGCGTTCGAGCTTCCAGGTCCTGGACGCCCGCCGCTTCCAGATACGCGAGCTTGCCGCGTCTGGCCACGGCCGCGACCACACCGGCGACCTTCTTCTCGGCCACGTGTCGGCGCAGCAGCTCAGTTGCCTCGTCAAGTCGAGTTGCCGACAGGCCCACGGAGCTTGGGTCCGACCGCGGCAATGCATCGGGGCCAGCGGACACCGCGGTGGCGACCATCCACAGCGATGCAGCGACTGAGAGCCCGAGTACAAAGCGCTTCATACGGCACGTTGGCGGCACGATCATCCAGTCACCTGAAATGACCTTCCTGCCTTTCTGCCTTCCTGCCTTCTGCTCATCCGGGCCTGGTGGCCACCGCATCGACGTGGCCGTAATCCCGCTCCCCTGCGGTGATGCGCACGGTGAGCCGGTTCGAGGGCTGCGGCAGCGGACAGGTCGTGAATGGATTGAACGCGCACGGAGGATTGTACGCGCGGTTGAAGTCGATGATCGTGGTCCCGTTCCTGGGCATGTCGGCATAAACGAACCGCGCCGCGCCGTAGGTCTCCTTGCCGCTCGTCAGATCCTTGAAGACGATGAAAAAGCGGTTCGAGCCCGGGCTGCCCACCTGGAACGGTTGCAGCCGGTACTCCTGGCCGCCGAGCCTGAAGGCCAGCACACCCGGGCTCACGTATCGTTCGACGTCGCCCAGGATGTTGGGAACGTTCATGTTCCGGGGCGCGTCGAACGGAATGAAGCGAGCGGTCACCCGATACGCGGGATCGACGTCGAACCATTTCAGTCCGGTGAACTGCTTGAGCAGGGGGCTCTCGGCGTCACGCATCCGGATGGCAAGCTTGTCGCCGCTCAGATGGACGAACAGCGTCAGCGGTCCAATCGCGAGCGCGTCGCCGTCTCCGAGATCACCGGCCTTCTTCATCTCGAACGACACATCTTGCCGGGCTGGTCGACCGCGGAACCTCGCGTCCACACCGCGTCGGAGGGTCGCGAACACGCGGCCCTGACGCAGCTCGAACGTTCCGGCCCGGGCCGGAGACGTCGAGGGAAGCACGAGATCATTCGATGTGTCACTTCCGAAACGGTTGCGGCCCTCTTTGAGGAAGAACAGGCCCGAGATGCTGAGCCAGCCGTCCTTCGACCGCAGTGAGGCTTCGCGCTCGACGCGCCATTTCTCGATATCACGCTGGTAGGTGCGGGCGTCCGGCATGAGGGGCGACTGTGCAGCGGCCGGCTGTGACACGACGAGCCACGTCACGGCCATCAGCCCGGCGCCGACAGACAGCGCGCTCGACATCACAACCTCAAGGCCATTCTAACGCCGTCTTCCCGCCTTCCGCCCTTCTGCGCCTCCGCCCCTTCTGCCCTTCTGCCTTCTGCCCTCCTGCCTTTTTGACTTTCTGCCTTTTTGCCTTTCTGCCTTTATCTTTGGAACGATTCCGTCCGCGCGGCCTCGGTGAGGCGCACGAGGTACGACTCGGGGTCCGACCAGAACAACCGCCGCAGCTCGTCCAGGCTCGACGCTCCGCCGTAGCTCACCGCAGAGCACAGGTGCTTGAGCATCTCGTGAATGACGGTCCGCGCCGAGCCGCGTGCCGGCACACTGACCTCGAGCCCTTCGGCGCCCATCGCCTCGAGCTCGCCGGGCGCCGCTTCCTCGACGTCGAGGCGGTCGCGCACGGCGCCGATCGATGCCATGCCCCGGAAGACCTTGAACGGCACCTGCACGATCTTCTGGGACTCGGGCACGAGCACGCCCTTGTGCACGATTTCGCCGGGCGTTTCGGCCGTGCCCGCGAAAGCGCTGCCCAGCATCACGGTGTCGCCGCCAAACAGCAGGGCTTGCGCCATGGCTCCGTCACGCCGGATGCCGCCGTCGGCGATGATCGGCACGCGGCCCGCCAGGGCCGTTCGGCACTGCACGAGCGCCTCGACTTGCGGGATCCCGAAGTTGGTCGTCAATCTCGTCGTGCAGCCCCTTGGACTCCTCGACGGTAATTACTCCGTCTTTA
>CAZCEL010000366.1:3147-5359 GCA_964497175.1 uncultured Bifidobacteriaceae bacterium | reverse complement strand
CGGCATGGCGCAGAAACAGCACGGCTGCTTCGGAGAACGCCCACTTGAGATGGACGTTGCCCATCTTGGCGCCGCCCGTGCCGTAGGTCTTCCCGGCGGACTGGTGTGCGCACTTCACCAATCGCGCGTAGGACGCGAACTCCTGGACGCGATCGAATCGCGTGATGTCGTGAATCTCATAGAGGATCGTCAAGGCTAAGACCGTCCCGATGCCCGGGACTGACCGCAGCCGATGAAACGCGTCACCGTCATGCCGCTTGGCCTCCCGGACGATCGTCACCTCGAGGTCGGTGATGAGATCGTCGTAGCGTTCGAGCAGCGCGAGGTCCCCGTCGATGCTTTTGCGCACGTTGGGATCAGTGAAGTGCTCGCTGACGCCGGCCCGATTCGCCGGATAGGCGAGGCGCCGACGGAACTCAGGCAACTGATATTGGGCGCGCGTGTTCTGGATGTGCGCGAGCAGTTGGCCGCGCTTCCGGACGAAGTGGAGCCGACGGCGCAGAAGATCGCGGGTCGATCGCATGGCCGCGGGATACACGTAGGCCTGCGGCAGGAGACCGCCCCGCAACAAGGTGGCGATCTTGAACGAGTCGAGTTTGTCGTTCTTGGCCTTGCCTCCATGGATGGCCTCCATGGCTAACGCGTGGCCCAGCACAAAGGGAATTCCCTCGGCGGCGCAGACATCCGCCAGCCAGTACCACGTGAACATGCACTCAGCGGCCACCACGAGATCATCCCGGTACGGGCCGATCGTCTCCAGAAAGGCCTCTGGGTTCGATTTGACGTTGCGGTGCACGAGCACCTGGCCGGCCGTGTCCAGGATGCAGACGTACATGGTCTTCACGTGGAGATCGATCCCGCAATAGTGGCGATGCTGACGGTTGTAGAATCTCATGCAGTCCTCCTCCTGCGCGGAATGCGCATTTGTCCTGCGTCAAGGCTACCGATAGTCGGTAGCTGCACAGGGGGAGGGCTGAATGAGCATCACCCGGCTGCACCTGACGGCGCCGCACGCACGTTTTCCCATGCAGCCCGTGGTGAACGGGTGTAGCGTCTGGGGCATCGTCATGGCTCGGCACATCGTGCACTTGCCGGGTGGTTCGGCGTCGTTCACCGCGGGCTGAGGGGCCGCGCGGCGCCGCAGGTGAGCCGGATGACGTTGGGCGGACGAATGAACTGACGGGTGAATATTCCCGTACTCGCCCTGAATGACTTTTGTGGCTGCAAAATGAACCGTCCCCTTCTCGCCTTCATCGCCGTTGCCTACACCATCTCGATCGCACTCAGCCTCGTCGTGGGGTTGACAGGCGGAGGCGAGAGCCAACTTGCCTTTGGATTCGGCGTTGCCTCGATGTTTGTGCCCGCCGTCGCGATGCTTGTCGTCGTATTTGCGATGAAGGCGAAGGCTCCATCGCTTGGCTGGAACCGGTTCCCCCTGAGTTATCTTCCTGTCTCGCTGCTTCTGATGCCACTCGTGATGCACGTGGTGATGTTGCCCGTTGCTGCGGCTCTGTGGGGCGGGCTGCCGTGGGCGAGTTGGCTCGCGCGCGAAGCCGACGGGCTATATCACACTCCGGCGGCGCGGAATTGGGGCGTGCTTACTCCCGTGGGACTCGTTGCCCGTATGGCGATGAATATTGTGGTCGGGTTGGCCGCCAATTCCACGCTTGCCTTCTTCGAAGAAGTCGGCTGGCGGGCGTGGATGTTGCCCCGCTTGATGGACCACATGAGTGTGCGTCGTGCGGTGGCGGCGTCCGCACTCATCTGGGCGTTTTGGCACACGCCGTTCGCGCTCGGCGGCGTCCACCATCTGCCAGGAATCCCGATCCTGTTGGTCGTCCTGACCCTGCCGATCGGGATCATCGGCGGAGGCTTGGTGATTGGTTGGCTGTGGGTTCGGACTGAGAGCATTTGGATGGTCGCGCTCGCTCACGGGGCACTCAACAACTGGGGACAGTACGCGTTCAAGTTTATGCAGGACGGGGGACCAGGTGGGCAACCCCGAGATATGGTGATCCTCGGCGCGGGTGGGCTGGCGGTACTCGCCGTCGGAAGCCTTCTGGTTGCACGTGGCCTCTCATCTGCTCCACCGCGTCTGGAGAGTTCAAAGCTATCGCCAGCGGTCGCCGCCCAACAACGCTCATCGCGAGCGCGTTAGACCGGCAAGGCAACGTTCGTGGAAACAAGGAGGGCCGCGATGATCACTTTTCCC
>CAZCEL010000366.1:0-3137 GCA_964497175.1 uncultured Bifidobacteriaceae bacterium | reverse complement strand
CGTCCAGCAGCTGAAATCCCGGTTTCAGGGTGAGCTTATCCTTCCGGGCGACCAGCGGTACGACACCGCACGCGCCGTGTTCAACGCCACGATCAATCGGCGACCCGCACTCATTGCTCGCTGCAGCGGCATTGACGATGTGATCGAGGCGGTGAATGTCGCTCGCGAGGAGAATCTGCTCGTTTCCGTCCGCGGCACCGGCCACAACGTCGCGGGCTTCGCCGTGTGCGACGACGGCCTCGTGATCGACCTGTCCCTAATGAAACGCATCACGGTTGACCCGCCGAGGCGGACGGTCCGCGCGGAGGGGGGATGCAACTGGGGTGAGGTGAACGACGCGCTCCAGCCCCATGGCCTCGCCGCCACCGGTGGCTTCGTCTCGGTCACTGGCGTGTCGGGCCTCACCCTCGGCGGCGGCCTTGGCTGGCTCGTGCGCAAACATGGCCTCGCGCTTGACAACCTGCTCTCTGCCCATGTCGTGCTTGCCGACGGCCGCCCCGTCACCGCCAGCGCTCGCCAGAACGACGATCTTTTCTGGGCGATACGGGGCGGCGGCGGCAACTTCGGCGTCGTCACCTCGTTCGAGTTCCAGGCGCATCTCGTGGGCACGGTGCTGGCTGGTATCGTCCTCCATCCGGCGGTGGCTGCGGCAGAGGCCATCCGCCGTTGGCGCGACCTGGAAGTCATGGCGCCGGAAGAGTCCACCCAGGGCGCGCTTTTATTCCATTTCCCAGACGACCCTTCGGCACCCCCGTCGCTACGCGGCGCGGCCCTCGTCGGCCTCGGTGGCGTCTACGCGGGTCCGATCGAAGAGGGCGAGAGAGTGGTACGGCCCCTGCGCGAATACGGGCCTCCAATGGCCGACATGTTCCAGCCGATGCCGTACAACGCCGCGCAGCGGATGGCGGATTTCCTCTGGCCGCCCGGCCTTCACAGTTACTGGAAATCGAGCTACCTGACGACTCTCAGCGACGCCGCCATCGATGCTATCGTCGATTTCTTCGCGCGGGTCCCCTCGCCGCGGACGGTGATCGTGATCGAGCACAACGGCGATGGCGCCTGGGACCGCGTGGCGGACACGGCCACAGCGTTCGGCCATCGTGCTTGGCCGTACAATTTCGTGGTGACCTCGGCCTGGTCCGATCCAAACGACGCGGAGCGGAACATCGCCTGGACGCGCGCGCTCTTCGACGCCATGCGCCCATTCGCGGCACAGGGCGCGTACGTGAACTACCTGGGCGGTGATGAAGGTGTCGCTGGGCTCAAGGCTGCGTACGGCGCAAAGCTCGCGCGACTCGCGGCGCTCAAAGCGAAGTTCGATCCGACGAACCTGTTTCGGATGAACCAGAACATCGCGCCCGCATCCTTCGTCGGGACGGATGCGGCGCTAACCTGAAATCGCGTACATCTCTCGGGGCTATGCAGCTTCAGGTAGCGGTCTAAGCATCAGCGCGCTGCAGCCGACGAGTCGCGCGCATCAGGCGCAGGGTTGACCATGTGGCGGGCCACGACTCGCGGCTGAGCGCGGGGCCGTTGGACCGCACAGACACAACGAGCATGACCATGCCTACTCGACGCGATGCCCTGAGGCGTCTCGCCGCTAGCGGAGTCGGACTGGCAGTTGGCGATGCCCTCTCGGTCGGTGCGCAGTCGCCGGCCCCATTGGAACTGGTAATCCGCAGAGGCCGCGTCGTGAACGCCGACGGTATTCGCAACGCCGATGTACGAGTCGTCGGCGAAACTATTGCGGAGGTCGGTGCGGCCTTGAGGCCGGGCGCAGGCGCACGCGTGATCGATGCCGCCGGCAGACTTGTCATGCCGGGCGGCGTGGATCCGCACACGCACATGAGCCCTGGGTATGGCGTGGACGATCTCAAGATCGGGTCCGTGGCGGCTCTGGCCGGCGGGATTACAACGGTCGGCACGTTCGCGGGGGCCGAGAAAGGTGAAACCGTACAGCACGCGTTAGACGCTTGGTCCGAACGCGTAAGAGCGGACGCAATCGCGGACGTGTTTCTCCACGCGCAGGCATGGCCGCCGACAAATGACATTATGGCCGCCATCCCAGCCATCGCCGCGGGTGGTCACCCGAGCTTCAAGGTGTTCTTCCCTGGGGAAGACGTCGGCGCCCAGATCCACAATCTGGTGCGACTGATCGAGGCCGCGCGGGACGCGGGCGTCATCACGATGGCTCACTGTGAGGATGCCTCGATCGTGCTGGCGGCGACGAGACGCCTCGTCGCCGCGGGTCGCACCTCCCTTCGCGACTACGCGGCGAGCCGACCCGTGGCTGCCGAAATTTCGGCGACAGCGCAGGTCGCGGCGCTGTGCGAGAGTACCCGCGCTCCCCTGTACGTGGTGCACATCTCTTCGGCGCGCGCCCTCGATGCCTGTCACCAGTCCCGCAGCGCGGGGGCACCGCTCTTCGTCGAGACGCGACCGCTCTACCTCCACCTCACGGAGGAGCGCATGGCTGGTGCCGACGGACCCCTCTATGTGGGCCAGCCTCCTCTTCGTCCTGCGTCGGACGGTCGGGAACTCTGGCGCGGACTCGCCGACGGAAGGATTGACGTGCTGGGGTCGGATCACGCGCCCTTCCCCCGCGCGCAGAAGATGGATCCCGCGTTGTCCGTCTCCAATACACTTCCCGGCATGAGCGACCTGCAGTTCATGCTCCCGATGTATTTCTCGGAAGGCGTCCACAAGCGTCACCTTCCTCTCACGCGATTCGTCGCGACGACTCGACGAACGCGGCGCGCATTTTCGGCATGTATCCGCGGAAAGGCGTGATCCGTGCGGGATCGGACGCCGACATCGTGATTTGGGATCCGAATCGCGCGGGCTCGGTCACGGCGGAGGCCGACTTGTCGAACGCGGATTACAGCGTGTACGAGGGCTGGAAGGTGACCGGTTGGCCCGTGATGACGGTTCGACGGGGAGAGATTGTCTACGATGCCGGACGGGTCTCCGGTAGGGTGGGCACGGGTCGGCTGATCTCGCGACAACGCTGGCATCAGTGAAAGCCGACATTTCCCTGGCGCCAACGTTCAACGCGGCGCGTGCAGAGTCCGTCGCTTGTTCAAACGACTGGCAACGCCAGGGTGCGGTCCAACACCAACTGGAGCCGACGGCGCGGC
>CAZCEL010000365.1:0-5360 GCA_964497175.1 uncultured Bifidobacteriaceae bacterium | reverse complement strand
ACAAGGACGTGGACGGCGACGGCGTCGCGTATCGGACGGTGCCCGGCGACGGCATGCCCGCAGCCTTCACGCGGGGGTCGGGTCACAACGCGCGCGGCCAATACAGCGAGCGACCGGACGACTACGTCGAGAACATGGACAGGCTGGCCCGGAAGTTCGAGACGGCGCGGCGCTTCGTTCCGCGGCCCGACGTCGACGTCAATCCCGAGGCCAGGATTGGAATCGTGGCCTTCGGCACGACGCACTGGGCGGTGACCGAGAGTCGTGACCAGCTCGTCGAGGAAACCGACGTCCAGACGTCGTACTTCCGGCTGCGGGCCTACCCCTTCACCGACGAGCTCGCCCAGTTTGTCGATGCCCACGAGCGTATCTACGTGGTGGAACAGAACAGGGACGCCCAGCTCCTGCAGTTGATGCGGCTCGACCTCGCTCCGTTCAGGGTGACGAAGCTTCGCAGCGTGCTGCACTACAACGGCCTTCCCATCGACGCGCGGAGCGTGACCGACGGCGTGCTGGCGCAGGAAGGCTATGAGGTCGTCAAGAAAGGCACGCGGGTTGGTGGAGCCGGGATGACCGGGGGAGAGTAGAGTCCGAGCCATGGCCACACTCAAGGTGAATCGAATCGGGCTGGAACCGCAGGTCTACAAGGGCGGGAAGACGACTCTGTGCGCGGGGTGCGGCCACAACGCCATCTCCGAGCGCATTATCGATGCATTCTTCGAGATGGGCGTCGACCCGCGACAGGTCATCAAGCTGTCCGGCATCGGGTGCTCGAGCAAGAGCCCGGCCTATTTCCTGGGGGGGTCACACGGATTCAACGCCGTACACGGCCGCATGCCGTCGGTCGGCACGGGCGCGATGCTGGCCAACAAGAAGCTCATCGCGATCGGGATCAGCGGTGACGGCGACACGGGCGCGATTGGCATCGGCCAGTTCGTCCACCTGATGCGCCGCAACCTGCCCATCATCTACATCATCGAGGACAACGGCTGCTATGGTCTGACCAAGGGGCAGTTCTCACCGACTGCCGACCTGGGCTCGACGCTCAAGAACGGCGTCGTCAACGACCTGCCGCCCATCGACACGTGCGCGCTCGCCATCGAGCTGGGGGCAACGTTCGTTGCCCGATCGTTTTCCGGAGACAAGAAGCAGCTTCTGGCGCTCCTCAAAGCGGCCCTGGCGCATCGCGGCACGGTGATGTTGGACGTGCTGTCGCCCTGCGTCACGTTCAACGACCACGAGGGGTCCACCAAGAGCTACTCCTACGTCCGAGACCACGACGACCCGCTCGAGGACGTGAGCTTCGTGCCGTTTTTCGAGGACATCACGGTCGACTATCCGGCAGGATCGATCCAGGAAGTGACGATGCACGATGGGTCGAAGCTGTATCTCAAGAAGCTCGAGGAGCAGTACGATCCGACCGACAAGATCGCCGCGCTCAGACGCCTCCACGAGACCGCCCGTCGTGGGGAGTTTGCGACCGGGCTGATCTACATCGAACCCGACCGCGACGACTTCCTCACGCAGCTCAACGTGGTGGACGAGCCGCTGGCGTTCCTGCCGGTGGAGCGGGTGCGACCGGGCCCCGAGGCGCTCGAGGAGATCATGGAGGGCCTGCGGTAGCACAGCCGCCGAAAACGCCTTCTCATGCCCGAGCGCACCCTGGCCATTATCAAGCCCGACGCGGTCGGACGTCGTGTCGCCGGCCGGATCCTGCAGCGCATCGAGGATGCGGGATTTGAGATTCGCGGCATGCGGCAGGTGCGGCTCACCAAGCGGCAGGCTGAGGGGTTCTATGCCGTGCACCGGCATAGACCGTTCTTTTCGAGCCTGACCGACTTCATGTCGTCCGGCCCGGCCGTGGTCCTGGTGCTCGAGGCCGACGAGGCCGTGCGGAAATGGCGACACCTGATGGGCCCGACCGACCCGGCGCTGGGCGAGCCCGGGATGTTGCGCAGGGAATTCGGCGAGTCGATTGAGCGCAATGCCACGCACGGCTCGGACGCAGTTGACACGGCCGCGTCCGAGATCGAGTACTTCTTTTCGGGCGTGGACCTCGTGTGAGCCGCTCGGTCTGGTCTGCTGTCCGGCACGGCTCCCGGTTTCCGGCGCAGACGGACTCGCATTCTTGCTCGCAGCGACCGACAACGGAGTGATGTGGGCCGGGCGCTCGTTGTGATCGGGCTGGTGGTGGCCGGGTTTGGGCTGCTCATCATGCTCGGGCTGCCGCTCGGCCGGCTGCCGGGTGACTTTGCCGTTCGGCGCGGCAATTTCTCGTTCTACTTTCCGCTGGCGACGTCGATTGTGATCAGTCTCGTGTTGACGCTCCTGTTCGCGCTCTTCAGGCGTTGAGGCCCGATGGCCATCAAGTCGGACAAGTGGATCAAGCGGATGGCCCTCGAGCACGGGATGATCGATCCGTTTGTCGAGAGCCAATCGCGTAGCGGTGTGGTGTCCTACGGCGTCTCGTCGTACGGGTATGACATCCGGGTTGCCGACGAGTTCAAGGTGTTCACCAATGTGTACAACACGGTGGTCGACCCGAAGAACTTCGACCCCCGGTCGCTCGTGGACATCCGGGCGGAGGTATGCATCATTCCGCCCAATTCGTTCGCGCTGGCGCGCACCATCGAATACTTTCGGATTCCCAGGGATATCCTGACGGTCTGCCTCGGCAAGTCGACGTACGCGCGATGCGGCATCATCGTGAACGTCACGCCCTTTGAGCCGGAGTGGGAGGGGCACGTGACGATCGAGATCTCGAACACGACGCCGCTTCCGGCGAAGATCTACGCCAACGAGGGCATCGCCCAGGTGTTGTTCTTCCAAGGCGACGAGCCGTGCGAGGTATCCTATCGCGACAAGAAGGGCAAGTACCAGGCGCAGCGCGGCGTGACGCTGCCGAAAATCTGAAAGCGCTGGATGCAGGCGGGCTGCGGCTGGACCGGGTTGGCTTGACCGCCAGTGCAGAAGATCGATACACTTTCGACGCCTCAGGCGCGTGCTGAGGCGCGTCTCGTAGTTCGGTTTACATGGACAAACTTGTCGAGCGCGAAACCGCGACTCGAGGCCCCCTGGTCGCTGCGCCCGCCCTCGCCGTTCAATTTTTTCTGATCCCGCTGGTGGTTGTTGGGGCGACGGTGCTGGTCTACGTCGGGTTCCGGTCGATGGTCACCAGTGAGCGCACGGCCGAGGACTACCTGAACGAGATTCGATCGGGTGGGATGGCCCGGCAGTGGCCGGCAGCGTTCGAGCTGTCGCAGTTGATGGATCGTGCCGAGGTGCGTCGCGACCCGTCGGTGGCAGCGGCACTGGTCAAGGCGTTCGACGGCGCGCAGGACGGCGACCCGCGGGTGCGCAAATACCTCGCCCTCGCGATTGGACGGCTGGATCCCCCGCTGCCGCACGATGCGATCGCAATGCTGCTGAAATCGCTGGAGCAGTCCGATCGTCCCGACCAGGCGTGGACACCCGATGTCTGGGCGCGCATCAACGGATGGACCGAGCCGATGAACGAAGCGCGGATCAGCGTCATCTGGGCGCTCGGGGCGTCCGGCGACGCGAGCGTGGTGCCCAGACTGCAGCCGCTCTTTCAGTCCCCCGATGCCGGCATTCGCAAGATGGTCGTGTACGCGCTCGGAGCACTGCCGGGCGAGAATCAGATTGCGACGCTGCGCACGGCGCTCCAGGACGAAGCCGCCGACGTTCGGTGGAACGCGGCCGTCGCACTGGCGCGCCACGGCAATGGCGAGGGCATCGGGGTCCTGCAGCAGATGCTCGACCGGGCGTACGTCGAGCAGACCGTCAAGCGGGCCGCTCGGCCCGACGAGGATGCCGATCCGGTGGCCGACGTGATGATCAGCGGACTGCGGGCGGCCGCGACGCTGAAGGACGGGACGCTGCGGACGACGGTCACTGAGCTGAGTCGAACGGACCGCAGCCTCAAGGTGCGGCAGGCCGCCCTCGAGGCGCTGAGGGTGATGGGATGAGCAAGCCCCAGATTTGGGCACCGGGTGGCTGGGAATCGGACTTTGTGAAATAATTCACCAAGTGGCAGGCGTCGAGTCCGACTTTCGAGGAACATCCCATGGCTGAGGACACCAAGACCGAACCCGCGGTACCCAAGCTCGCAGCGGAGCCGGGGGTGAGCGCCGCACAGCCGGCGGCGAGCCCGGCTGCCCCCAAGCCGGCCGGTCCCGCCCATGTCGCGCGCCCGGCGACACCCCGAGCGCCTGTGGCGCCCATCCCTGATCTGGCCGGCAAGACGACGACCGCGGCCTCACCGGGAGGTGCGGCCGCCCGCACGGCCGTGGCCGGTGCCTCTACCGCCGGCGACGCGGACGACACGTCGCCCCTCCTGAGCCGGCGTGCCTGGATTGGCCTGGCGTGGGGTGCGTTCTCCGCGGCGTCGGCCGCCGCGCTGGCCGCGACCGGTCGTTTCATGTTCCCGAACGTCCTCAACGAGCCACCCCAACAGTTCAAGGCGGGATTTCCCAACGAGTACGGCATGGGCGTCGACGAGCGATGGAAGGAGAAGTTCGGCGTCTGGCTCGTGCGGACGCCGGACGACATCGAGCAGCGCGCGAGCGGCTTCTACGCCATCATCAGCGTGTGCACCCATCTGGGCTGCACCCCGAACTACCTCTCGGCGGAGAGCAAGTTCAAGTGCCCGTGCCACGGCAGCGGCTTCCGGCTGACGGGCGTGAACTTCGAAGGGCCGGCGCCGCGCCCGCTCGAGCGCGCCCGTGTGGTGCTCGCTGACGATGGTCAGATCCTCGTGGACAAGAGCCGGAAGTTTCAGCGCGAGCTGGGGCAGTGGAGCGACCCGGAATCGTTCCTGAAGCTCTAAAGGCCCGACCCACGCGCCGCCAATCGACGTGGAGACTGTGAGAGCCTGACGCATATGGCCGACGCCAAGACTGTTGAGCCCAACGAGGGCGCACTCCTGAAGTTCTGGAACTGGCTGACTGAGACCCAGGTCTGGATCTCGATCTTCCGCCACGGGCGACCGACCACGGATCGCAACCGCGTTCTCGTGATGCTGTCGAACGTGTTCCTGCACTTGCATCCGGTCCGGATACGCAAGTCGGGGGTGAAGCTGCGCTACACGTGGTGCATGGGGGGGCTGAGCTTTTTTCTGTTCCTGTCACTCACGCTGACCGGCCTGCTGTTGATGTTCTACTATCGGCCGACGCTCGAGTACGCCTATACGGACATCGTAGGGCTGCGCGAGCACGTGCCGCTCGGCATCATGCGCGAGATGCACCGGTGGGGTGCGCACGCCATGGTCATCACCGTGTGGCTGCACATGTTCCGGGTCTTCATGACCGGCTCGTACAAGCCGCCGCGCGAGTTCAACT